>NZ_JBHUEO010000121.1:0-158543 GCF_042680885.1 Siminovitchia sediminis
CTCCTCCCATAGAAGAGAAAGAGTGACTCCACTTTTAGCCAATTCCTTATGGATATGTTCACAATCTGGTTTTCTCCTAAAGCCGGAAGTAACATCCTTCTCCGGGTACAAAAGTTCCTGAAGCTCGGCATCTGACATATCCTTTTCGAAGGGCCAGCTAATCCCTTGAATCCGTGCCCGGCTCAAGACATCACTTATGGTATTCCTTGAACTGGAACAGCTGGAAGCGATCCCCCTTTGACTTACTCCTTGGGCATGAAGCCGAAGGATTTCACGATATTTAATCACTAAAAAAACCTCCTATATAATTGATTTGCACACTGAAGTGCAAATCAATTATATAGGAGGTGGCTCAGTTGTGGCAGAGGTGGCTCTAAATCATGTCATAGGTGGCTCTAAAATATGGCAGAGGTGGTATTATCCGATGTCTTTATTCAGAATGCAACCTTCATTTGGTTTCTGCCGCTTCTACATATAATTCTCAATTAAATAGTAAGTTCTTTCTGCAGTTACACTTGCCAGATAATCCATTCCCATGGCTCTTGACGAAGCTGGTTCATCCGGAATTTCAGCAAAATTTTTCTCTTTCATTTGAATCCAGGCGATTTGCTCTGATTTTAATTTTTCAAATTCGTTTTTCGGCATCGTATCTTTTAAAACGCCCCAAACTTCGTTTAATAACTGATCCCATTCATTATAGTATTGCCCATAGAAACCTTGCGCTATATCATGTGCAAATAATTTTTTGGCCTCTCTCTGTATTTTGCTCTCAAGATTATCTGCCTTCTGCCGATAGTTGTTCTTCAAAATATTCGCTTGAGCAGCGTGTTGTTTTGCTTCTGCTTCTACACGCATCCTCTCTACTTCTTTTTCGAGACGCGCTTTTTCCGCAAGACGTGTTTCCGCCACTTTTAACTGCTGGTATAAATCTTCTAATTCACTATCAAATGCATTCGATTGTATTTTATTTTCTATTTCATTTAATTTCGAAGAAGCTTGTTCAACATCATCATGATGAATTAGCTTTTCTATATTTTTCAGTTCGCCGGCGACTTGCTCTTCTCTATCTTTTTCTTCTTCAATCGTTGTTAATAATTTCTTCAATTCTTTTTGCAGAGACGGGGACATCTCATCATTCTTCAACATATCCTTCGCTAAGTCAAACGCTTCTGTCCACTCGAGGGATTCCATTTTCTCCTGTAAAGTTTCATAATCATTTAATAAAGCTATCATATCCTGTACTTCCGAACTATCTGATTTCTCTTCTAAAGCCCGGTGATAAAACTTAAGTGCATCTTCAAAATCTCCACTTTCTAAGGCAGCTTCGGCTTCAGCGACCATTTCCTTATGCGCAGAACTGCATCCGGCCAGAATACATACCATGCCAAGTAATAAAATCATTCGTTTCAATGTTCTTACTCCTTCTAAGATTATTACTATGATTATATAACAAAGCGAGACATTTAGCCTGCTATAATAAACAAATGTTACCAAATTTCTGCAACAAAAATCCTAGTACGTCTGATGTGTGTTTTTACCTGGTGAGATGTATACGCAGGAAAGAATCAGGACATACAATCCGGAGCTGGATCCTTCCGTAAATGTCCTGTTTAAAAGGATTTTGCTGCCGGAAAAAAGCTGATGGGAACTATATTTATATTCTCTTTCTCTGTCACGTTAGTATTCATTATTCTTATCGGTGTAACAATGAATACATTTAATAAAGTTTATATAAACATATAGGAGCATTTTCCTGCTTCCTTGTATTCGTTATAATAAAGGTAGGACGTGAATAGGAGGAGCGCAATCTGATGCCAACAAGCAATTTCCATTTTCTTTCCGGCAAATGGGACATCCTGGCTAACCTGGGTGAAACTGCGGAAAGAAACGTCTTTACTGACCCTAATACTACACTGATGAAACTTCGCGTCTTCGCAGAGACGTTAACGAAATATGTATTAGCCTTTGAAGAAATTAAAGAAACGTATGATACAAAGCTAATCGACCGCATCCGTGTTTTACGGGCGGATGAGCTGATTACAAAGGAATTGGAAGACATCCTTGATATAATCAGACAAAAAGGCAATAGGGCGATGCATGAAGGATACGGATCCCAAAAGGATGCCGAAGCCCTGCTCCATATGGCTTTCAGGCTGGGTGTCTGGTTTATGCAGGTGTACGGTGACTGGGACTTTCAAGAGCCGGAATATCGGGAACCTGTCCGCGTACAAACTGTCGATCAGCAGGAGCTGGACAAGCTTTCTGCTGCTTATGAAGATAAGGTGAAAAAGCTGGAAAGCGAACTGGAACGCCTGCGCCAGGAGCAGCTGTACGTCTCCGATAAAGAGAAGCTTCAGCGCAAAAAAGATGCCCAAAAATATGGCAGCAATATTGCATTAACTGAAGAAGAAACCCGAGCCAAAATTGATGAACAGCTTCGTGCTGCCGGCTGGGAAGCCGACACGGAAGAGCTGCGTTATGGCAGGGGAACCCGTCCTGAAAAAGGCAGGAACCTGGCTATTGCCGAGTGGCCTTTAAAAAAAGGTTTTGCAGACTATGCCTTGTTTGCCGGACTGGAATTGATCGGTATTATAGAGGCCAAAAGGCAAAGCAAAAATATCTTATCGGATATCGAGCAAGCCAAAGCCTATGCCCGTTTGGCCGAGCAAATAGGAGAAGAAATCATTCACAGGCCATATGGGGATTATTATGTTCCTTTTTTATTTGCAACAAACGGCAGGCCGTATCATAAGCAGGCGGAGGAAAAGTCAGGCATCTGGTTCTTGGATGCGAGAAAGCCGACCAATCACCCGCGTCCCTTGCAGCAATGGTACACTCCTCAAGGACTGAAAGAGCTTCTTAAGCAGGATGCTGAGCAGTCTCATCAGAAACTTCGTGATGAACATCTTGGTTATCTTGGTTTGCGCCCTTACCAGGAGAATGCCATCAGGGCTGTCGAACGTGCGATTGAAAACGGGAAGCGCGAAATGCTGCTTGCGATGGCAACAGGGACAGGGAAAACACGAATGGCCATTGGGCTGATTTACAGGCTCATCAAGCATAACCGCTTTAAACGGATTTTATTCCTGGTGGACCGTACAGCACTTGGTGAACAGGCCGAAGCGGCGTTTAAAGATTCCAAGCTGGAAAACTACCATTCTTTTACGGAAATCTTTGAGCTGCAGTCGTTGACGGATGTAACACCTAATCCGGAAACGAAAGTGCAGATTGCCACCGTTCAGGGAATGCTGAAGCGGCTGTTTTATTCTGACGATCATCAGCAGCCGACCGTGGACCAGTATGATTGCATTGTTGTAGATGAAGCGCACAGAGGCTATACATTGGACAGGGAAATGACTGAAGTGGAGATGCTGTTCAGGGATCACAAAGATTATGTAAGCAAATACCGCCAGGTGCTGGACTATTTTGATGCGGTGAAAATTGGGCTGACAGCAACACCGGCCCTCCATACAACGGAGATTTTCGGCGATCCTGTTTTTACATATTCTTATCGTGAAGCAGTGATTGACGGGTGGCTCATTGACCACGAACCGCCGTATCAATTTGAAACAACCTTAAAGAAAAACGGAATTCACTGGAAAGTGGGTGAAACCGTTGATGTCTACAATACGGAAACCGGTGAAATTGAGACAGAGCGTCTTGAAGATGAAGTCAATGTAGAAGTCACCCAGTTTAATAAAAAGGTGATTACAGAGTCTTTTAACCGAGTGATTTTGGCGGAGCTTGCACATTATATTGACCCGACAAGCCTTGGAAAAACCCTGATTTTTGCGGCAACAGATGATCATGCGGACATGGTCGTCCGGATGTTTAAAGAAGAGCTGGAGAAAGTTCACGGACCTATTGAGGACAATGCTGTGATGAAAATTACCGGTTCCATTAAGGATCCCTCTCAAGCGATTAAACTGTTTAAAAATGAGCGGCTTCCGAATATTGTGGTCACGGTAGATTTGCTGACAACCGGAATTGATGTGCCGGAGATCGTCAATCTTGTGTTTCTCAGGCGGGTCCGTTCCAGGATCCTGTATGAGCAGATGCTCGGACGCGCAACTCGAAGAGCGGATGATGTTGGTAAGGATCATTTCTCCATATATGATGCAGTCGGTATCTATGAATCATTACAACCTTATTCGACGATGAAGCCGGTTGTGACCAATCCAAAGATCACTGTCCGTCAGCTGGTGGAAGAGCTGGAGCAGCTGGATGATCAAGATTTGCAAAAACAGCACAAGGAAGAGCTGATTGCCAAGGTACAGCGGCGGAAACAGCGGTGGCAGGAAAAGGACCAGGAGGATTTTAAGGTTCTTTCAGGCGGAAAATCCATCAATGAATTTATTGACTGGATGAAAGAATCCGATGCAAAAGAGGTTGTGGACCGGTTTATGTCCAATCAGAACCTGCTTCAGTATTTGGATGAAAATAAGGGAAGACCGGTCTTGCAGTATATTTCGACACACGAGGATCAGGTAGAGGCGGTTACCCGCGGATATGGAAATGCAGAAAAACCGGAGGATTATTTGCAAAGTTTCCAGCAGTTTATTAAGGAAAATATAAACCTGATTCCTGCATTGAAAGTGGTGTGTACGCGCCCGAAAGATCTGACCCGCAGCCAGTTAAGGGAATTGAAAATCACGCTCGATCAAAAAGGTTTTACAGAGAAAGGGCTTCAGACCGCATGGCGTGACGCCACAAACGAGGAAATTGCAGCCGATATTATCGGATTTATCCGCCGGCAGGCATTGGGTGACCCGTTGATCGATCATGAAGAACGGATTAAAAACGCCATGAAGAAGATTTATCAGATGAGTGCTTGGACGAAAGCCCAACGGTCATGGCTTGAGCGGATTGAAAAACAACTGTTGAAAGAATCCGTCTTGGATCCTGATCCTGAACAGGCATTTGATGTTGAGCCCTTTAAAAGCCGCGGGGGATACAGACAATTAAATAAAATTTTTGAAGGACAGCTCGACAGCATTGTAAGAAACATCAACTCTGCATTATATGTAAGCGAGGAAAAGGAGCAAGCATAACAGATGGGCAACCAACAGATTGTACAGAAGCTATGGAATTTATGTAATGTACTGCGTGATGACGGCATTACCTATCATCAATACGTAACGGAATTAACGTATCTATTATTTTTGAAGATGATGAAGGAAACGGGGTCGGAAGAGGCGATTCCGAAGGAATATCGCTGGGATTCCCTGATCCGCCTTCACGGGATTGATTTAAAAACCCACTATCAAAAGCTCTTGATTGATCTGGGCAATGAAAGTAATGAGATTTTAAAGCAGATCTACTCGAATGCCCAGACGAATATTGATGAGCCGAAGAACTTGGAAAAGATTGTACGATCCATTGATGAATTGGATTGGTACAGTGCAAAGGAAGAAGGCCTCGGAGACCTGTATGAAGGATTGCTGGAGAAAAACGCCAGTGAGACAAAGTCAGGGGCAGGCCAGTATTTTACGCCCCGCGTATTGATTGATGTGATTGTCAAACTGGTCGATCCACAGCCGGGGGAGCGCTGCAATGACCCGGCGGCAGGAACCTTTGGTTTCATGATCGCTGCTGACCGTCATATTCGCGAGAAAACAGATGATTATTTCGATCTAAGTGAAAAAGAAGCTGAATTCCAGACGCGTAAAGCTTTTTCGGGTGTCGAGCTTGTAAGGGATACGCACCGTCTGGCATTAATGAATGCGATGCTGCATGATATTCAAGGGGATATTGTTTTAGGAGATACGTTGTCCGATTTAGGGAAGGACCTGAAAAACTTTGACGTGATTATGACAAATCCTCCGTTTGGGACAAAGCAGGGGGGAGAGCGGCCGACGCGGGATGACTTGACCTTTATCTCTACGAACAAGCAGCTTAACTTTCTGCAGCATATTTACCGGGCCTTGAAGCCGGATGGCAAGGCGAGAGCCGCTGTCGTCCTGCCGGACAACGTGCTGTTTGAAAGCGGCGTGGGAGCAAAAATCCGTGAAGACCTAATGGACAAGTGTAACTTGCATACGATCCTGCGTTTGCCGACGGGCATTTTCTATGCGCAGGGAGTCAAAACAAACGTCCTTTTCTTTACAAGAGGCAAAACGGATAAAGGCAACACAAAAGAAGTGTGGGTCTACGACCTCAGGACAAATATGCCAAGTTTCGGAAAACGGACGCCGCTGACAGAGCAGCATTTTAAAGGCTTCATGGAGGCGTATCATGCAGAAGACCGGACAAAAGTGGAAGATGAACGTTTCAGCGTCTTCACCCGTGAGGACATTCAAAAGAAAGACAACAGCCTGGACATCGGTCTTATTGCCGATGAATCCCTATCCGTCTACGGAAACCTGCCGGATCCTATTGAATCTGCGGAAGAAGCCATTGCCAAACTTCAGCAGGCAGCAAGATTACTGAGTGAAGTCGTGGAGGAACTGCGTTCTATTGATACAGCTGATAATAACAGAGAAAACCGCAAAGCAGCGGAACCAGCAGGAGTGAGCGGGAATGAGTAAGGCAAAGAAGAAACAGAAAACGATGGAAGAACTGCTTGAAGAGGCGCTGGTGCCTGAGGAAGAGCAGCCGTATAAGGTGCCTGAAAATTGGGTGTGGGTGAGATTGGGCTCCATATCAGAAATTATTAGAGGTGTGTCCTACAAGAAACATCAAGTAACCACCGATTTGAATGATTCCAACGCTTTTATTATTAGGGGCGGGAATATTCAAGATGGAAAGATCGTCAATCAAAAAGATAACGTATATGTGCCAAAGGAGTTAGTAAGGAATGAACAGTTTATAAGAAAAGGCGATGTGGTCATTGTTTCTTCTACCGGCAGCTCCAAGGTCATTGGTAAGCCTGGTATTATAAAAGAAGATGATGAGGATACCAGTTTTGGTGCATTTATTACAATGATTAGACCTAATGAAGGGATTCATTATTCTTACTTTGGGATGTATTTCTTATCACACCTTTATAGGGAGAAAATCGTTTCCTTGGCCAAGGGGAGTAATATAAATAATATTAAAAAAGAACACCTTACACAACTTACTATGCCGGTCCCAAATGTAAATGAGCAAATACGAATTGCAGACAAAGCCGGACGCCTTCTATATAAAATTGACGAGGCCAAGCGGTTCATTGAGGAAGCAAAGGAAACGTTTGAGCTTCGGCGGGCCGCTATATTGGATAAAGCTTTTCGTGGGGAGCTGACAGAGGAGTGGCGTAAGGAGAATCCCGAAGTTCGACTGCCCCGTATAAGTGATAGTGCGTTGGCAGAGGCCCCTTACGACATTCCAAGTGAATGGAAATGGGTAAGATTAGGAGATGTTTGCTCTCTACTTTCTGGAAAAGGATTTAAAAAAGCGGAATACACAGACGAAGGAGTTAAGCTCTTAAAAATCCAAAACGTATCTTATAGAAAAATTGATTGGTCAGATGTATCCTGCTTACCAGATCATTATTTAGAGACTGAGGCTAAACTTGTATTACATCCACAGGATATCCTTATTGCGCTGAATAGACCTATTACCAATAATAAATTAAAGGTTGGAATGCTGAAGGATGAAGATACGCCTGCTATATTATATCAGCGAGTAGGTTGTTTAAGACCTGTCTCCGAGGAGCTGGATCCCAGTTTTTTATACCTGTTATTTACGTCCGGTTATTTCCTTAATGAAATCCAAAAACGACTTTTAGGCAGTGATCAACCATATATAAATATGCCGCAGCTAAAAGAAATACCGATTCCTTTGGTCAGTTACCCGGAACAAAAAGCTATTGTAGAGTCGGTACATACATTCTTGAAAAAAGAACAAAAAGCTCTTGGCAGGGTAGAGAGCAGTATTGATTTTGAATCATTGCAGTCATCCATATTATCACAGGCCTTCCGAGGGGAACTGGGCACCAATGAACCTGCAGAAGAAAGTGCCATTGAGTTATTAAAAAAAGTGCTACAAAACAGGTAAGCAGTTATTTTCTTTAACAGTCCATATAGCACACAGAAAGCCCATTAAAATGTTTTCTTATCAATAAAAAGAACGTAACAAATGGTTCTCAATAGCGCCCGTCGTGTATCAAAGTTCTTAAACGGTAATACAGTGGTGAAATCAAAAAATCTCTTCCCGCAAGATTGGGGAAGAGGTTTTTTGAAGTCGTTTGGGTATACTTTTTACCGTTGGTATATCTTGTATTTCGTCTGGGCAGCCGTATTGTTCGGTGACTCCGGAGAAAAAACATTTCAGGGGATTCCGTCCATTCTCGTTGGCAAAATTGCAGTCGCCTGTTACACCAATCAGCGCTGTTTTAACATCACCTTTACGTTACTTATGAGATAATCAAGCGAAAAGGTAACAAAATATATAAAAGTCTGTTAGGATATTTTCATATGCACACCATTTTCCAGAATTGATATGTACGCCTATGTGCCTTCGAGCATGTTATTCAATCCGAAAGGAGTCGAGTTCTTTGGTCTCAAACGTTGTTTTAAATCAGACAGTCATACAGGTATATAACTATAAAGAAAATCGGCAGGACGGTTTATTGAACATTGAAGTGGATTTTAAAGTGACAAGCGATGATTATCATGATATGACGACGCTGCTATATGAAGGGATTTTTGATGTAAAAGTTCCTGAAAAAGGGTTGGAATTCAGAGGAGCCATTCAAGAGTACTATACGTCGATTACCAACTTATATAACGAAGGAGAAGTTGGGGATTTTCATGTGGGCTTGATTGAAGTGAAGAATGCAAAGTAAATGGCGAGGAGTTAAGCGCTTATTCATCATCAACAGCAAAAAGAATGATCAGAAAAGCAACCAGCCTGCAGGGTTGTCAACCAAATTGACCAATTTTTCCGATAATTAGCTACTTTTTAAAAGGGAGTCTAATATAATAAATGTAGATGAGGGAAAGGCCCTGGTAATAGGAGTGCCTAATTTTTGGAAAAGTGGGGTGACATCCATGTCCAATGAAAATAAGGTTTTATTGGAACAGCGAAAAGAAAATGCAACAAAAGTAAAAGCAGAAAGAAAAAAAGGGGAACCCACTGCAGCTTTTAAAGGGGCTTCCTGGGCAGCCCTGTTGGTGGGGGCTGCATCTTACCTGATAGGCTTATTTAACGCGGCCATGGAGCTGAATGAAAAAGGGTATTACTTTGCTGTTTTGATCTTTGGACTTTATGCAGCAGTATCATTACAAAAAGCCGTAAGGGATAAAGATGAGGGAATACCGGTTACTGCCATTTATTATGGTATTAGCTGGTTTGCACTGATTGTTTCTATTTCTTTAATGGCCATTGGCTTATACAATGCAGAAAGTATTGTGTTAAGTGAAAAAGGATTTTATGGTATGGCATTTGTTCTAAGTTTATTTGCTGCTATTACCGTTCAGAAGAATATTAGAGATACGCAACAGGCAAGGGAAGGAGAATAAATATCCAACCGGATTGGACAGCAGAAGTCGATGACATGCCGGCAACTAAGATCACAAGCAGTTAAAATGCCCCCAGCTGATAGCTTATTACGTTATCCATGGTCCTAAGCCATTTATCTCGTCGTTTTCCCCGGTTTTTTGAAAATGAGGGGATTTTTTATTTGATACGGCGGTATAAGTACCCTGCATACTGTATCAAGGCATGGTTTAAGATGCTTGGATAAACAACCATACATCTTCCCTGTTTCCTGTGAAACATACAGTTCATCCTATATCAGTACACTGACAAAACAAATGGCTTGTACTTTATATCATTTATCGTTATGTTTAGCATATTAACTAGTTCCTGCTGAAATAAGGTGAGCTTTTTGATAAAGGATGAAATTCGTGAAGTTCTGAATGACATATCTACAAAAAATCGCAGAAGTTACTCGGAAATGCTGCGTCAATTAGGTCTTCATATAGGTCAAGATCAATTATTATGCCAATTATGGAAAGAGGACGGTGTTACACAAAACCAATTAAGCGAACGTTTACATTGTGAACCGCCAACTGTCGCAAATATGTTAAAGGCACTGGAAAACTACGGTTTAATATACAGACAACGAGATCCATCAGATGCCAGGGTAAATAGAGTTTATTTAACACCTAAAGGCCGAGAGATCAAAGAGCCCATTGAAGAAGTTTGGGCTAAGCATCAGAAACAGTTATTGGATGGATTATCTTCGGATGAACTTTTGCTGTTAAAAGGCATACTAAGAAAGATGGCTAAAAATCTTTCGTAAATCATTAGCATACTTATGATCAGTTAAATCAACGGGCAGAACCATGACACTATCAGGGAGATGACATATGAATATTTGCGATTCCCGGTCATGTTGCGGCGCAATGTGGTCAATTCCTCGATGATACGGATCCTGTTTGTTAACTAAATCAAATGGATGGGCTGGTAAGGAAGAATTTACTGGGAGGTTGTTACATATGAAATTGAGCATTTTAGATCAAGCCCCTGTTACGAAGGGAAATCAGGCTGCCGATGCGTTAAAAAAGGCAGAAGAATTGGCTGTCTTGGGAGATGAATTGGGGTATCACCGGATGTGGATGGCAGAACATCATGGAACGAAAGATTTTGCGAGTTCAGCCCCAGAAGTGGCGGCCGCTCATTTGGCTGCTAAAACAAAGAACATACGGATCGGCACCGGTGGAGTGATGATGATGCATTATTCTCCTTTAAAACTGGCGGAGGTGTTTAAGACATTAAGTGCCCTATCACCGGGCCGGATTGATTTTGGGGTGGGGCGGGCCCCCGGAGGGGATAACTATTCGATTTATGCTTTATCGGAAGGCCGTCAGCCGATGGTTACTCATTTATATGAAAAGTTTGATACAGCCTTGCAATTGATTAACGACGAAGTGCCTGAAGATCGGTTGTACAGTCAAACGATCGCTTCCCCATCCAATGTCCAACTGCCGGAAGCCTGGCTGCTGGGGTCAACCGGAAATAGCGCGGTACAGGCAGGGGTGAGGGGAGTCGGCTATTCATTTGCCCAGTTTTTTAACGGGGAGTTGTCCAAACCGATATTGGATGCGTATAAAAATAACTTTCGGCCCTCGGCTTTTATGGAAAAGCCGCAAATTAATGTTTCCTATATGGTGACAACCGCCGAAACAAAAGAAGAAGCTGAATTCCAAGCCGGGCCCCAAGATATCTGGCGTTTGCTGTTTATGAGAGGCAGAATTGCTCCACTGTTAACGCCGGAGGAGGCCCGTGAGTATCCATTGACAGAGATGGATCGAATGATGATCAAGGAGAATCGCAAAATTCATTTGGTCGGAGATGTGAAAGAAATAGCAAAGATCCTGCAGGAGGAACAGGAGCGTTATGGATTTGATGAAGCTATGATTGTCAGTATTCCTCATTCTCAAGAGAAACGTCTGGAGGTCTATCGATTATTGGCCCGAGAATTGTTGTAAATTTGGGGGAAGGAAAAGTTGATTCGGAAATGGGCACAGGAAAAGCCGGATGCGGGAAATCGGCAGATTCGGTTGGAGGAGTGCAGGAGTATCGTACTTTTAATATCAAAAAAAGTCGCGCTTTTTCTGGTAGGGGTGCGACTTAAATATAATGGCTCAGTAAAAGTAAATAGATTGATCAAGGGTTGAACAAGTTCTACACGACAGATTCCAGCGGAGGAAAGACCCGGTGCACTCCACAGTGCGAAGGGTCACCAGCCTCCTGCAGAAAGCGAAGTTTTTCGGGGTCACTTACTAAATCTTTTTTTGTCCCGGCTTATACTTTTACAAATGTTTTGCTCTCTTCTACGATCAGCTGGATATTATATTTTTTGATTCTTCTCATGAGCAGCGACTGAGTTACTCCCAAAAATTTGGCGGCTTTTCTAGTGGACTTTTCTTTTTCAAGAGCATCGATAATCATCTTCTTCTCCATCTCTTCAAGTACTTCTGTCATTGTACCGTTTTGGGGTATATAAGGGGAGTTGGAATGTATATTTTGATCCACCATTTTCTGAGGCAGGTCCTTTTCTTCAATAAATTCATCCTCTGATAAGATCACCAGGCGCTCTATTAAATTTTCCAATTCACGTACATTGCCTGGCCAGGAATATTGCCTGAAATTATTTAGCACTTCATTTGAAAAGCGTTTGTTTTTGTTATATCTCCCGTTGAACTTGTTTAAAAAATAGGCAGCTAAATCCTCAATATCATCGCGGCTTTCCCGTAAAGGCGGCATGTTCACTGTTAATATGTTCATCCGGTAATACAAGTCGGAACGGAATGTACCTTCTTCCACCATTTGTTCCAGATCCCTGTTTGTTGCTGCAATAATTCGGACATCCGCATGCCTTGGCTCACGTGCACCAATCGGCATATAAGTCTTTGACTGCAAAAAATGTAAAATTTTCGTCTGCAAGTGCAAAGGCATTTCTCCGATTTCATCCAAAAATAAAGTTCCATCTTCTGCCGCTTGAATCAAGCCGGCTTTTCCTTTAGAAGTTGCCCCCGTAAATGATCCTTTCTCGTACCCGAATAATTCAGATTCCAGCAAGGATTCGGGTAAGGAAGCACAGTTAATTTGAACGAAAGGCCCATGTTTTCTTTTACTTAACATATGAATCTTTTCCGCTGTCAGACTCTTACCCGTACCGGTTTCACCTATAATTAATGCAGTGGTATCGACTGCGGAAATTTTTTCAATAATATTTTTAGCCATTATACGGCTATTGCTTTTTCCGCCCAAATTGACTCGTTCTACATCATTTCTACTTGTTTGCATCTTTGTGAGCTTTCTGATTTGAGCACTGTATTTTTCCAATAACTCTTCAATTTCCTGCAGTTTGGATGTGTTTTTTACTGCGTCTGTAATGTCACGCAAATGTGCAACCGCAGCAACAATATGTCCTTCTTTATTTTTGACTAAATGGCCTGTTGCTATATATTTTCTTCTTTCTTTACCAACCGTTTGTACGGTACTGACATTTTTACCTTCATCCAGAGTCATCCGCAGTACGGAAGGTCTGAATATACCTTCTTTTTCCAAGTCCCTTACATTTCTGCCAATCAGTTTATTTCTTGGAACACCGTTCATCGCTTCACTGGCGGAGTTAAGCCAAAGCGTCGTTCCCTTATGATCCGAAATATAGATGGCATCATGAATAGACTCTAAAATATCAGCAAATAATGTCGAATTTTGGCGACTTAGTTCCAATAACTTCTCCAAATTTATCTCCCCCATCTAAGAAACCGAGTCTATTTCGAATCGATCCGGTAAAAAAGACATATATTCCACATAAAATCGAATTGATTACGAATCAGGTGAATTGAATATATTAAAATTGTACTTTTATTAGTCGAGATTTTCAATGAAATTTTGATGAAATGGTGGTAAACAACCCACTTTATCTCTAATATATTGGCACGCTTCTTGCAATAATAAAAAGAGTGTTGGGAGGTGACGTATAATTGAATGTCGAAAAAGTTGTATCACGCTCCAATAAATCAAACTTAAATGAAGACGTATGCAACATTAATAAAAAACGGCTGTTATCCACCATAGATACGAGTGCCGGCTGCGGTACGCTTCCTAATGGAGGCCTATGCAGACTTGCACTGAGTGAAGAAGACCAAAAGATCAGGGATTTGTTTAAGGAATGGATGAAGGAGTCCCATCTTGATGTCCGAATTGATGATGTTGGAAATATGTATGGGCGACGGCCGGGAAAAAATCCCGATGCGCTGCCGGTTGTTATTGGTTCTCATCTTGACACCCAGCGAATCGGCGGAAAATACGACGGCATTTTAGGCGTGATGGGCGCACTGGAAGTTGTTCGTACGCTCAATGATTATGACATTGAGACGGAAAGACCCGTTGAGATTGTAAATTTCACCAACGAAGAAGGAGCCAGGTTCTTACCTTCCATGCTTGGCTCAGGGGTCGCAGCCAATGTTATTCCGACGGAAGAGATATTAAAAATTAAAGATAAAGATCAAATACGTTTCGTAGATGAGTTGGAAAAGATCGGTTATAAAGGTTCCGCCCGCAATCGGCTTCATGAAATGTATTGTTATCTTGAACTGCATATTGAACAAGGGCCGGTTCTGGAAACAAACGATCAAAGTATAGGGGCCGTCACAGGTATTCAAGGGATCAGTGTACTGGAAGTCTGCGTGAAGGGAAGGACTAGCCACGCGGGCACTACCCCAATGGAAAATAGGAAAGATGCCATGCGGACTGCCGGAAAAATGATTCAGGATATTTATCAGTCGGCTGAAAGCGTTCCCGGCCTGCTGATTACAATCGGACAAATCCAGGCGCTACCCAACGTCACCAATTCGGTTGCAGAACAAGTCATTTTTTCAATTGATATTCGTCATCCGGATGATGCCATGAGAATGATGTTCACCCATGAGCTGAAGGAAAAGCTTAGTACAAAGGCCCTCATTGATCAAGTAGACATTCATATGAAGGATCTCATGGACGTAAAAGCAGAAAAATTCTCCGAAGACATTGTAAGCGAAATCCAAAGAGCAGCAGACAAATTTGGATATCGTTCCATGAAATTGATCAGCGGAGCCGGCCATGATGCCAAATATATGAACCAACTGGCTCCTTCCGGAATGATTTTTATACCGAGCATTGGCGGTGTCAGCCACTGTGAAGAGGAATTCAGCACAGATGAAGATATAGCCAAAGGGGTTCAAGTATTGCTTGAACTGGTACTGCGATTTGCCAATCATAAAGAAGAATTAAAAAGGTAAGGAGTAGTCAATCGTAATGAAAAAAGAAACCGATTCAGCTTTAGAGAAAGTATTTAAACAAATAGATGCATCCTGGGAAGAAGAAGTTGACTTTTTGCAAAAGATTTGTCAATTCCCGTCAACTCTTGGCAATGAGGGACCTGTCCAACATTTCATAGCTGATTATCTGGAAAAAGAAGTGGGATTGGATGTAACAAAAGTGATTCCTGATCCGGAAAAACTATCTTCTCACCCCGGTTATTCAGAAGCAGACTGGTCATATGAGGATCGGCCGGTTGTCATCGGTGAATACCGTCCCGAGGGTGAAAAGAAAGGCAAAAGCGTGATCTTTCAGGGCCATATCGATGTTGTCAGCCCTGAGCCGGTTTCATTTTGGAAACATGATCCATGGGGTGCCGAGATCGTCGGAAATAAAATGTATGGCCGTGGAACAGCAGATATGAAATCGGGCGTTGCTGCGATGATCTTTGCGTTAAAAGCTGTCCGCGACGCAGGAGTCAAGCTTTCATCCGACGTTATTGTCAAAACAGTGACAGAAGAAGAGTGTACGGGAAATGGTGCACTTGCAGCGATAGAAGCAGGATTTAAAGCTGATGCCGCTCTCATTCCTGAACCTGTACTCGGTCAAAAAGGATTAACTGCTCAAGTCGGGGTAATATGGGTCAAAGTGAAAGTCAAAGGTTTGGGTGCGCATACTGAAAGGGCTGACAAAGCTGTAAACTCCATTATGGAAGGTTATAAAATGATCAATGCCCTTTTGGACTACGAAAAAGAGCTGAACAGCAGAGAGAGACATAAGGACTTTGCTGATCACCCCCATCCATATAACGTCAACATCGGAAAAATCCATTCAGGAGACTGGCCTTCATCAGTTCCTTCCGAATGTATTGTTGAAGCGAGGGTCGGATTTCCTCCAGGAGTAGACCCGCAGGATGTAAAGGACGAGTTAAAGGCTTATTTGTTGGCAGCTGCTGAAAAAGACGAGTGGTTAAAAGAAAATCCGCCGGAAATTTCATTTTACGGCTTCCATGCGGAAGGATTTTCAATTGATCCAAACCAAGAGCTTTTTGATATTTTAGGTGAGGCCCATACGGCGGCAGTAAACGAACCGTTGGAAACGGGATCATTCACAGCTACAACAGATGCAAGATTTTATAACCTGTACTACGATATTCCATCCACTTGCTATGGCCCAACAGGCGATGGCCTCCATGCTCCAAATGAATGGGTGGATCTTGACAGTGTCAAAACGGTCACAAAAACATATGCTGCATTTTTACTCAAGTGGTGCGGCTACAGTAACTAAATAGCCCGGGGAGTACCCAGCCCAAAAGGCCGGATAATCTCCCGCTTTGCTATGATAGGTTCATTCCAATCAGCGGTATGGAAAGAAATATATCCAGGGGATAAATTTGGGATCTTTAGTCACCGGTATTCATGGAATGATAAGTAACAATATAGCCAAAAAATTTTAATTAAAGAGATGGTGAAACGAAAAAATGTCTACTGAAATAAATCACGATAATTTAACTGAAAAAGAACGAAAAAGCATGGCTAGAAGAGCCGGGCTTGCCAGCTTGGTTGGAACAACCATTGAATGGTATGATTTCTTCTTATTTGGAACAATGGCCGCCTTGGTCTTTCCTGATTTATTTTTCGGGGGAGATGATCCTTACCTGGGGCTGCCTTTTTCGGGTACTTTGGAGATAGGATCGGACGTAAGGCTACGTTAGTAACGACACTCCTGTTAATGGGAATCGCCAGTACGCTTATCGGACTATTGCCAACATACGAAACCTGGGGTGTTATGGCAACCATTCTGTTAGTATTCTTCCGTTTTTGCCAAGGGTTCGGTGCCGGCGGTGAATGGGGAGGATCCGTCGTTCTCTCTGTTGAGTGGAGCCCTAAAGGAAAAAGAGGTTTAATGGGAAGTATGACGCAAGTTGCATCACCTATTGCCCTGCTCTTATCATCAGGTGTAGTGTCCGCCACGATCTTTTTAACAGGGGATAATTTCCATGTATGGGGTTGGAGAATTCCTTTCCTTGTTAGTGTGATCCTTGTGATCATTGGTTTTATTATTCGACGCGGTGTGGCGGATTCGCCGTCATTTGCCAAAATGAAGAAAGAAAATCGTCTATCCAAACAACCTGTTCGGGATGTATTTAAAAGATATCCTAAAACAATTTTCTTGGTCATCTTAGCGAGTTTAGCACAAGGAATCCCTTTTTATATCTTTACGACTTTTGCCATCAGCTATGGATCAGAACAATTGCAATTAGAAGAACAGTTTCTGACAAATACGCTTATGGTTGTATCCGTAGTTGAGATCCTTGTCATCTTTTATGCCGCTCACTTATCGGACAAGTACAACAGAAAATCGATATTTTATGCCGGAGCGCTCGTAACCATATTGATGGCCTTCCCGTTCTTCTGGCTATTTGACACAAGGGTCGCAGGTCTGGTTGTTCTCGCGATGAGTCTTGCCATTATTGGGGCCGGGACTGTCTATGGTCCTCTAGCTGCGTTAATTTCCGAATGTTTCCCTGCCGAGATTCGGTATAGCGGAACTTCACTCGGCTATCAGCTTTCGGCTGCCATTCAAGGACTATCACCAATGATCTGTGTATATTTATTAAATACCTTTAACAGCACGGTACCGATCAGCCTCTATCTGATTATTGGTTCTGTGGCTGCAATAATAGCTGTTGCCAACTTGAAAAAGGCTACGTATATGGATGAGGAAGATGTGGCCAGCTAACAAAATGTATGACGGTTTAACATCACATGTTAAATAAGGCAAGCGGGGGCTGTCACAGAAATTAGTTGTTACTGTTTCTGGACAGCCCTATTTGCTTCAGAGAAGCAATGTGGAGTGCCAAATGCTGGAATATCATAAGGGAAAGCGCTTGAAATTCACAGTCCCTCCATTGGTTGCCTGTTACTTTTGTATTTTTTAGTGTATCTTTTTACAAATTAAGTTACGATGGTATGTAGTAAGATTTCAATGAGGGAAGGGCGGAAAATTAGAATGAGTGCGTTTCCTAAAGACGCCATGCGTGTACTGAAAGAGACAAGTCGTACATTTTATATTCCGATTACTTTTTTGCACAAGGAGTTAAAGTATTCGGTTGCTTCTGCTTACTTAGTATTTCGGGCCATTGATGAAATCGAAGACCACGAGGAGTTGGATCATGGTGTGAAATCTTCGATTTTAATGCAGGTCAGTGAATTATTTAAACGACCGTTTGATAACAAAGAATATATAAGAATTCTTGGACCGGTCAAAGATCAAATGCCCGAAGTGACACTTCGTTTGGAGGATTGGCTGCAGGCCTGTCCAAAAGATGCCCTGCCTATACTTACGGATGCTGCTAATGAGATGGCTTATGGAATGGCAAAATGGGCAAAGGTAAATTGGGATATTCGTACACGTGAAGATTTGGATGATTATACGTATTATGTTGCCGGACTCGTTGGGGTGATGCTTTCCGACCTTTGGGAGCACTATGCCGGAGAGAAAACAGACCGGGAGCTTGCCATCGGTTATGGGCGCGGGCTTCAGGCCGTAAATATTTTACGTAATGAGAAGGAAGATTTGGATGAACGGGGGGTAAGCTTCGTACCAGATGGCTGGAATCGTGCACATCTATTCGCATATGCTGATGAAAACCTTGCAAAAGCGGATGAATATATGAAGTCACTCCAAAAGAAAAGCATTTTATTATTCTGCCGTCTCCCGCTCGCATTGGCACACAAAACATTAAAAGCGATGAAAGAGGGGCGGGAAAAAATGACACGTGCAGAAGTAGAACAAACCGTAGAAGAAGTTGAAATCGATTAGGGTTCTGCACAGGGGAGAAAATCATCTTCCCATTGCTTCATCTGTCGAGCCATCCAGACTTTTTGTTACTTTCCTTTCTTGTTAACTAAATTGACAATAAATAGCAAGTTCTGTATAGTGTGTGGTGAAAATTGGGATTGGAGCGAGCGGTGTGATCCGAAATTCTGAATTACAAAATTTAGATCTGATTGATTTATTAAGCGAGCGGCACAATTTGGTCAGAAAAGTTGCAGAGAGAGCATGGAATGAGCAAAGTGACATTTATATTTCAAATTCCGAATGGTATATCATGGCCAGAATTTACAAAAAGCGTCCAACCATATCAGATGTGACCAAAAATGTAGAAATTACCCGTCAAGCGATCCATAAGTTTATCAAGAATATGGCTGCAAAAGGCTTGGTAGATATTCAAAATGTAGAAAACAACAAGAAAGAAAAATGTGTACAATTGACTGCTTTAGGGGAAGAATGCTATGAAAGGAACATGGAGCTGAAGGCACAGCTTGAAGCTGAAATCGCAGAGACCATAGGAATCGATCGGGTCACCACACTTAAGAGTATACTAAAATCAGATTGGAAAATAGAATAAAAAAAAGCCCTCTTTGTCAAAGTTGTTTGCCAAAAGGGCTTTTTTTATGACTTGTTACATTCTTTTGTGATTAGATTGGTAACCCACTCTTCAATTTCTTCAAAACTGGTATCCAGTGAAATAGCCAATTCTTTGAATAGAACTTTTTGTGTATTGCTTAAAAGTTTGCGATCCTGTTCATAAAGTTTTCCTTCCTGACGTTCCAGTTCAAACTTTTTCCTCATTAATGTATTTACTATGCCGGCAATCTGTTTTCGATCCCCCGTGTTGATGATATCGGTATAAGTACTGTGCCGCAAGTTTGGTTTATCAATCCAATGCAAGCCGGTACTTTTGAACGATTCAAGTATGTCTACAGCTTTCCCCTTGTCAATCAACTCAAGCATGACTACTTGATCGTTATCAATAGGAGTGCTTATGGTTAATTGGTTTTTTTGATCAATCGGGTGTAAGACGTAGTAAGGTCTAGTAATACCTAATACAGTCTTTTCACAAATATCATCAACTTTACAAATACCATGGGTAGAATAGACAATGAAATCCCCTTTATTGAACATGTGTTCCTCCTTATACGTATGTCAACTAAGTTTATTATAGCATACTAAAAAAAGATTCGTCAACTTAGTTGACGATCAGGATTTTCACGGTTAATGTTTGGAGGTGTACTTCGAGGGATGGACAATCGATGAAAAAAATGAGACATTAATTAACTTTTGAGGTAGATGAATAGGAGATTGACGAGTTTAATAATAACCGGACCATGGCATTAATCTTCATGTCAGGTATTTTAATAGCGTTATTTGGTAAACCCCAATATATAAGGCAGTGACGAATATGACGAAAGAATTTGCGGTCAAAGCTGGTGCAGCATTTATTTATATGAAGTGTGTTAAATACGAAGGATGCTTAACCGTTCATACGTGAAGCTCGGCTTGTTGGCTTTTTGGAAGATATTTAAATAGCCTCCATGGTGTTATAATGGAAGAACTTTAAGAATAAGGCTGGTGTCACCATGGGGAAAAGATTGGCAATGTATATAGGGGGATTGGCAGTTACGGCCTTTGGAATTGCTTTAATCATTCTTTCCCTGTTGGGTGCCGGCCCGTGGGACGCTGTTGCGGTGGGCTTAACTCGTCATTTAGGTTTAACTATTGGTATGTGGTCGATAATCAGCCAGCTGTTTTTTACATGGCTTACGTGGATACTTGAAAAAACCCGGTTTAAAATTGAATCTTTAATTCCAATCATGATCCGGAGCTGCTTTTTGGACTTTTGGTTTTATTTTGTACTAAAGGATGCGGACTCTTCTTATTCATGGGAGTCACAGTTATTGTGTTTTTGCGCAGGGCTCCTTTTAGGGGGAATAGGGATTGGAATTTATATGGAAGCTCAACTGCCTAAGACCCCAATAGATGGACTGATGGTGGCTATTAGCAATCGTTTCGGCTGGACTTACAGCAGATCCCGAATGAGCATTGAAGGAACAGGGGCTATGCTTGGGTATCTATTAGGAGGTCCGGTCGGTCTGGGCACATTGCTGACCGCCCTATGTTTGGGAAGGATTATATACATTGTGAATCGTCTTGTAAAAAAAGTATTTTATGGTCAAACGGATTCGCTTGAGATTTAAACAAACTGCACCACGCGCGTTTCAAGAAGTCCAAATGATCATGCAGATGTATAAAAAGGTAGCCAAGCGCGTTTCAAAAAGCCAATTGGTCCTGCAAATGGAAAAAAGTAGCCAGGCACGTCAAAAACCCGATTGATCATGCAATCGGATAAAACGGCAGCCCGGCATAGTACAGTACCACCGTTGACTAAGGTAAGGATAAGCTTCTGCACTTTTTAAAATAAAGAGGGGATTCACATGCATCGCGAAAAGGTCGTTCAAGAGATAAAAAACTGTACGGTTGAAGAACTGCAGGCTTGGAAGAAACATGTTTTGTTCTGCCTAAAGTGGTTCGAAAAAGATCAAAATCATCACGAGGTAGATGAGTGTAAATTTTTACTCAAGCATATCGAAGAGGAATTAAATCGCACAAAGCAATAGAAAAATCCCCATCTTTTTCAAGACGGGGATGGCGGGAAATCAACTTGACCCTTTTCTAAGGTTGGCTGTATTTAAATAACCGCGCCCTTGAGCATAATCGGGTTCCCCCATATCTTCACAGGCATTTAATAGCCGGAGTTTGACCTTATCTGGTGCAAGCTCGGGCTCCATTTGCAGCAGCTGAGCGACAACCCCTGCACAAATAGGCGTGGCCATGGAGGTTCCGGAAAGAGAGAAGTAGTCTGATCCGACACGTGCCCCTGGATTCGTTTTATCCAGGAATGAACCCGGTGCCCGTAATGAAACAATATTGACCCCTGGCGTTACCAGGTCAGGTTTCATGTCTCCGGCAATGGTTGGTCCGCGGCTGGAAAAGTCAGCGACTTGATCATCACTACGGTCCGCATTATTGAAATCATTGGCTGCACCCACTGTGATAATTTTCGGGCTGATGCCAGGGCTGGCAATGGTCTGCTGGGCACTTCCGGCATTGCCGGCGGCTGCACAGACTACGATTCCTTGATCCCATGCTTTCTCTGCAGCTAAGACAACGGGGTCACTCTCGGGTGACTGCGTGGCATCACTGCCCAAGGACAAGGAAAGGACTTTAATATTATATTGTGCCTGATGCTGAATGCACCATTCTATACCGGCGATTACCGTGGAAAGTGAGCCGGCTCCTTTTTTATTTAATACCTTGACGCCGACTACGCTTGCTTCAGGTGCAGGCCCCTTATATTGGCCGCCGGATGAGGAACCATTGCCGGCTGCGTCTCCAGCACAATGGGTACCATGTCCATTATCATCATATGGTTCGACTCTATCATTCACAAAGTCTTTAAAACCTATAATCCTTCCTTGTAAATCAGTGTGGGGGTGTATGCCAGTGTCAATAACTGCAATCGTTACGTCCTTTCCTGTTACACCGGATTCCTGCAACTGGTCGGAGCGTATGGAAGGTGTTGCCTGGTCTAACAATGCCTGTACCTTTCGGTCGTAGTAGACTTTTTTGATATGGGGAGAGTGATCTAGTAACTTCTCCAACTGGTTGATAGTTACCTTGGCTGAGCAACAAGAAATGGAAGGGAATTCGAAAGTAGTGCGGCAGTTTGTATGGGTGACGTCCGTCATCCCCAAATGAAAGGCATCTTTCTCGAACTCAATAATAATAGGGATTCTTTTGATCTTTTTGGCGAAAAACTCCAAAGGCTTGTGAAATATGCATGGAATTTTACGAAAAGGGTGATAGGTTTGGAGTAACTGCTGGCGTACGCCCTTGTCGATTTTATGGCCGTTTCGACGAACCATCTGAATCATAGAATATCCAAACATGGATTTCACTCCCTTTCAAATAATTTCGTACAAGATATCGTACGCAAAGCTTGTAAAAGGGGAGTGATTCAATCGTACATATACTGCAAAAGAGGCGAAAAACTAGCGGCATTGACTAGACGAAGTACCGATAATCCTCTGGTATAATAGATAGATCACAACCATTCTAGCGTTTGGGGGTTTTTGGATGAATTCGACTCGTATTTTCATAAACGGAAATATTTTTACAGTTGATCCGCAAAATCAGACGGCAGATGCCATGGTCGTTCCTGATGGCAGGATTTATTGGATTGGAAGAGAGAAGGATATGCCGGCTGTAGAGGGTAAAAAAATTGATTTAGGTGGCCGCCGTGTCCTTCCGGGATTCATAGATGCACATCTTCATCCGTTGATGCTGGCAGAAACATCTAAGCAAATTGCGTGCACACCTCCAAACGTTCACTCCATTCAGGACATGGTTCAATCGTTAAAAGGTCTGCGTGAACAAGCGGGCCGGGATGGATGGATCGAGGGCTGGGGGTATGATGAGGGAAAGTTACGGGGAGGACGGACGCCCAACCGGCATGATTTGGACCAAGCAGCCAAAGATGTCCCAATCGTTGTCACTCGTACGTGTACCCACATTATTTCAGTTAACAGCAAAGCCCTTGAAATCGCAGGGATTACAAAAGATACGCCAAACCCTCCCGGCGGGGAAATTGACCGTGACGAACAAGGAGAGCCAACCGGGATATTGCGTGAAAGTGCAAAGGATTTAGTTAAAAGTATCATTCCATCAAAGAGCCTGGGAGAAAAGGCGGAGATGCTGGCGGAATACAGCGCCACCTTTCTGAAGTACGGAATTACAGGAATCACAGAAATGATGGGAGACCACAAGCCTATTGATCATTATGATCTTTACTTGACTGCAGCGGGAAAAGGCCTGAAACAAAGAGTGGCCCTTTATTATAATTGGGAAGAGTTCCAGCGGCTGGATGTAAGTGATCCAGTGTTGTTTGACAGAACAAACCCGGTCTATATCGCGGGCATCAAGTTATTTGCAGATGGAAGCATTTCAGGCCAAACTGCTTGGGTGAATCCTGCTTATCTTGGAGAGGGAAAAAATAATGGGATCTCTACAACAAGCGATGAGGAGCTCCGTGCAGCAGGGGAAACAGCTAAAAAATATGGCATCCAACTGGCTGTACATGCAATGGGAGAGCAGGCAATTGATCAGGTTGTCAATCACTTTTATCAAAAAGCCGATTGGCTTCAAGACGGGCCATCCGTTCGGGTAGAACATGTTTCGTTGCCTACCGGGCGTGCAATGCAGAGGGCGGCTGAATCAGGAATTGCCTTTGTAACCCAGCCGATTTTTTTGTATGCCGAAATTGAGAGCTATTTGAAAAGCATTGGGGAAGAACGTACGAGGAAGTCCTATCCGGTGAAAACCATGATTGAAAAAGGCATCCAAACCGCTTTTTCATCGGATGCGCCGGCAACCGCGTGGAGTGATCCAGTGAACCCGTTTGTCGGAATGGAAGCTGCCGTTAATAGACAGGCCTATGATGGCACAGACATTGGACAGGATCAGCAAATTCCGATGGAAACGGTGATTGAAATGTATACAAAAGCAGCACGGGAAGTCACCCGGATGCCTCAAGTTGGCCAGCTTGCTCCGGGCTGCCATGCGGATTTTGTTGTGTTGAACAATGATCTATTGGCATCTGGTATTGGGGATATCCGCCAGATCTGCGTGGAAGAAACGTATATGGGCGGAGTCTGTGTGTATCGGAAATAAGGAAGCGAATAGAAAGTCACAGGCTTCATTTCGTTGGAGCACACTGTGTTTTTTTAGCTTTCCAACATTTAAGCCGGTCTACTGAGACCCTGTCTATAATGAAAGAATTTCTGTTGGGGAGAGGCTTCTGCCGGTTTAGTCATCAAGACCTGTTCAAGCCTGCCAGTTTTTGAATCAGACATCCATTTGGGCTTCCAAAACTTTCTGGGAATGCCATATTCAGGAACGGGCCGGCATTCAGGTCATCAAGCCTGTTCAAGGCCACCAATTATTGAATCAGTTGAACATTCGGACCCATTTAAGACATATTAAAAACTGACAATGATCATAAAATCTGCATTTAGTATTTTTTCAATAGTAAAAGCGGGTTCCTTTTAAGGGGATCCGCTCTTTTGTTTTGAAAAAATCCGAGATATTTGGGCATTTATCGCCATGACAAATATGGACTTTTTTCTAATTGATGGATTCGTTTAGTACAACTCATTATGAGGACACGTATATATACAGTACTACTATCTCTTGATGATATTTGCCAAGGGTCGGCATCAATGGATATGACTCATAAAGAGGTGAACAAATGTCTGAATTCATCGTCATGTTTACACCGATTGTTTTTCTCTTGTCGATGATTTTTATATTATGGCGTCCCAAGGGTGTAAACGAAGCAATACCCGCGGCAGCAGGGGCGGCAGTCATTTTTATATTAGGGGCTGTATCGCTATCCGATTTAGCAGTAATTAGTCAGAGAGTATCCGGGGCAGCGATTACGATCATGGCAACAATTGTCATGGCTATTGCACTGGAAAGTTTTGGTTTTTACCACTGGATGGCCTCTAAACTTCTGGAAGCAGCCAAACAATCAGGGATCAAACTTTTTTGGCTAACAAATTCCCTTTGTTTTTTCATGACACTTTTTTTGAACAATGATGGCAGTATACTCATAACAACACCTATATTAATCCTTTTATTAAAATATTTGGGTTTAAAGAAGCGTCAGATGTTTCCGTATCTAATCAGCGGTGCTATTATAGCAACAGCCTCAAGCGCACCCATAGGAGTAAGTAATATCGTCAACCTGATTGCATTGGAAATCATCGGCATTGATCTTTATCTTCACACAGCTTTGATGTTATTGCCAGGAACGGTGGGCCTGTTGTTTCTCTCGGGATTATTGTATTTGGTCCTGCAAAAGGATATTCCGCGAACCATTCCCCGAACGGAAAAAAATATTGCTTTTTGGGAGCAGAGGCGTTATCATCCACTGGAAAGTAGTCCGGCTCACGAACAAATGCAGCCAAAAACAAAACAAATGGTCTATATTTTGCTGTTTGTCTTCCTGATTCGAATCAGTCTTTTCGCCGCATCGTACATCGGCATCTCTGTTCCGATCGTTGCAGTCCTTGGTTCCATCATTTTGTTAGTCTGGAGGTGGATTTCGTTAAAAGCCTCCCCGATGGATGTATTGAAAAAAACGCCGTGGCACATTTTTATTTTCGCTTATTCCATGTATGTGATCATCTATGGGCTCAATAATATCGGGCTGACAGCATACTTGGTTGAAAGGTTTGAACCGATTGTTTCCCAAGGTTTATTTCATGCCAGTATGACAATGGGCATCCTTTTATCAGCTCTATCCAATATGTTTAATAATCATCCTGCTCTAATGATTGGAACGTTGACTTTGACTGAAATGAACTTAGATCCAGTCGTGTTAAAAACCATTTATTTGGCAAATATTATCGGAAGTGACATGGGCTCTCTCTTGCTTCCAATGGGAACCTTGGCCACATTAATATGGATGCATATACTCAAGCAACATAAAATAAAAATCACTTGGAAGAGGTATATGAAGGTCTCGTTCATCGTGATTCCGCCAACCGTTGTATTTACATTAATTTGTTTGTACTATTGGATTAGATTAGTGTACGCCGGTTAAAAATATAGTGGAAGCGGGATATATATAATAGATTCCCGCCTCCCCAAACTTATGCTACGGAAAATGAGAAGTTTTTAAGTGTGACAGTTTCCAAAAGACAGTGTCCCCTTCCGCTGTGACCAGTTCAACAATATTGTTTTGGATTGTTTTTAATAAGCCGATTTTGTCGGGATTATCCCCCATATCAAAGACCAGCAGCTTTCCTTTATATTTTTGTAATTGTTCCTCCAGGGATCGTGATAATGTAATATTGGTTGGTACGACCGGAAGCATTTCGTTGCTTAGTGTATATGGTGTTAATTGATGATGATAGGGAGTTAACCATTTTAAGTGGTGCATAGAAATCAGCATTGTTTTATAGACAGGCGAATAAAATACGATATAATCATTTAAAACGCTTGTAATGTAGCCGTGAATCGATCGGTTGCCGGTTACGAATATTTCAACAAAGCGGCCTTTGGCATTCGTTAATGTTTTTCGATAAGAAAATGAGTTGGATTCGTCTTCTATCGAGGATTTCTCCAGAGGTTGTTGAATACTGTCCAATTCATCTCTGATTCTAACATTGTGAACATGTAAAAGCGGGCAATATAAATATCTTTCGCCGTCATATATGACTATTATGTCCATGCCTGCATCGATGAGTATTCCAGCAAACTTTATTTTTCCTGATATTTCCATACATATTTCCTTGCCTATAAGGTCTTTAATCCCATTCAACTCTCCCTCCTCCTTTATAAAAAAAGTGCATCAGTTTGGTTTACTAATGCACCGGAATAAGTCAGTAACTGTCTGTTCATTTAACTTTCCAAACATAATCTATCGATTTGATTACATGTTCGCGGGTATGAGAACGCCTGGTATCGCGTCTATGGGTTCTTGAATCTTTACCATGGGAACGCTTTGTATCTCTGCCATGCGATCTTCTGGTATCTTTACCGTGGGAACGCCTGGTATCTCTGCCATGCGATCTTCTGGTATCCCTGCCGTGGGAACGCCTGGTATCTCGGCTATGTGATCTTCTGGTATCTCTGCCGTGGGAATGCCTGGTATCTCGGCCATACGATCTTCTGGAATCCCTGTCACGGGAATGCCTGGTATCGCGATCATGTGACCTTCTGGAATCCCTGTCATGAGATTGCCTTGAATCTCTTCCCTGGGACTGTTGACCGTCACTGCTTTTTTCACTTTCTTGTGACTGATTGTTTTCGTTTTGATTGTTCTTTAAGGATCCTTTCGGTCCGCTGCTGATATTTCTTATATGGTATAACGCAATGCGGATGACCTCTTGGTTATTCACCAGGGTAAAATGTCCGTCTGAACTTTCAACAAGCACACCTTCCATGGCTTCCGGACCTCCCCGGTTAATGGAGACCCATTTATGTGACATATGTGAAAAGACATCTTTGAAACTCTGTGCTTTTACATATGAGGGGAATGTCATTTCCTTACGTTGTGTTTGGCCTTGTTCATCCTTTTCATTATGGTCTTCATCCGAGTCCGATTGGACTTCACAAAGGCTTTTTATATGATGGAGATTATAGTAGACAATTCCGTCATCCTCTGTAAACAGAGTCAAACAATCGTTATTCAGGTGGACTAACAGGCCTTGTTTCGCTTCAGGACCTCCTTGGTTTACCTGTATATATTTGTTTTCATGCTGCTTTATGATTTCAGCAAAAGTATTTGCCTTTAAAAAGTCAATTTCATAATCTTCCTTTTCATAGCTTGATTGGATTGAATTACTTTTGGTATCTTCGCTGATACTTTTTAAATGATGCAGTCTATAATAGATTACAGGATTGCCATTATTCTTATCTTCTTTTTGATTATTTTCCTTTTCTTTATTTTGATTGTCTTTCTCTTTATCTTCTTCTTTATTCTCATTTTGATTGTCTTGAGAATATAAGGTGACGTAGTCCGATTTAACATCAAGCAGCATACCAGATTTTGATTCAGGTCCTCCACGATATAAGGTAACCAACCTGCCTTTGAGCCCTTCCAGGTATGTGTGTTTGCCGGGCTTTTTTGGCGAGCTTTTTATATGGTGTGGATCTACATTACCATTTTTCATTATGATCCTCCTTGTCAATTATCTATACAGGGTATTTATAATGCATATATACGTGTCATGGTGTGACATTGAACTAGGAAAAGGCCCATTTATGATAAAATCAGCGGTTGCCCAGTTTAAAAAAAGGAACAGGGGTCCATCATGTATGAGGTTAATTGTTATTCCAATTTATACAGTCTGCTGGTTAGATAGTCTCTCCGGTCCTTGATAAATTGAACGATAAACTGCAGCTCTGAATCAAAATCGTCGATTTTATCTTTTACATAAGGATCCATTAAGACATATGGCCGTATGAATTGATGCAAGTCTTCGATTTTAGGTTGTAAAAAGTCCAATGTAAATTCCTGATCTAACATGCCTTTAATGAGATTTCTATAATCCTTACGGTATTCATCCACATCCAGGATCCGTGCAGTTAAAGTATTGTAGCCTTCAATCGGGACATAACCTGCGTCCATGTATCTTCCGTTTACATCTCTACCCCAAGTAGCATCATAATCCCAGGGGATTAACTCAAATAACCCTGTTTCCTTGTTGCGGTAGAGTGCATAGTTATGGACGAAACCATCATAATTTTGTGTAAAAACAATTCCTGCAAGCCACCGCAAGTATTTATCTACGTGAATAATATTCTTAATTTCTTTTTTAAATTCTTGATTGGAGAGTGTGTTGATATCATAGATCATTTTTTCAAGATAAAAACCATCATCAACTGTCCCGTATTTTCTTTCGTAACCCAATGAAAGGGACTTTTTTGTCTCCTTATCCAGGTCACTAATTAATGAAAAATTGGCATCTCCATCCACTGCATAAAAAATGGCACCCTCTGCAAGCTGTCGCTTTTTGAGAAAGTGTTCGTCTACAGACTCTAATTCCAAATAAAGCCCGCTCATTTTACCATTAATTTTTAGTAAAACATGTTGGGAATGGGGAGCCAATACGCCAATTTCTGAAAAAAAATCCAATGACAATTTATTCCTTATCAAAGATCGATCATTGTATTCGCTATTTAAGTGCAGCTCTTTGGCACCTCTGAATAAACTCGGTTTATAAAATGAAACATGATAAGACTTTTTGGGCAGTTTACGGATATGTGACCCGCGATATACAATATCAATCAAATACTTTTTTTTGTTTAGGGTAAATGTTCCTGGAACGGGATCATCAGACCAAATGTCTTTTCGCAATTCGATGATATCCTTGGGGTGTATATATAATTGATAAGTTGGGGGAGGGTTTAATCTTGACATAAGAAAATCCTCCTCTTTTTTCTTATTCCTATGTCTATATCTGGATGAGTGACACAAGATATTTAACTATTTTTCAGCCGATATGTTGTTGACCCAATCAAATTGAATTATTTTACGTAGTTTATTATAAGAAAAGGCTTGATAAATTGATTTTTCCTTTTCATGCATACAAGGAGGATTCATTAAATGGGTCAATTTTCAGCTTCAGATATTCAGCAAGCAGCTGATGAGTTAAAGTCATCAGGATTAGGTGATTTTATGTATAATGATCCGGGCCACGAGAACCGCAGCTCGGAATGTCATAGAAGATCAGGCAAACGTCGTTCCTCCCGCCGTCGTTCATCCAGACGGAGATCCACCCATCGAAGAAGCTCGCATCGCCATACGTCCAGACGCTGCAGATCCACACATCGAAGGAGCACTCGCCGTCATTCATCTAGACGCCGCAGATCCACCCATCGAAGGAGTTCGCGTCGCCATACAGCCAGGGGTCGCAGGTCGACACATGGAAGGGGTACCCGCCGCCGTTCGTCGAGGGGCCACCGTTCGACACGCCGAAGGGGTACCCGCCGCCGTTCATCGAGGGGCCGCCGTTCGACACGCCGAAGGGGTACTCGCCGCCGTTCATCGAGGGGCCGCCGTTCGACACGCCGAAGGGGTACTCGCCGCCGTTCGTCGAGGGGCCGCCGTTCGACACATCGAAGAGGCACTCGCCGCCGTTCATCGAGGGGCCGCCGTTCGACACATCGAATAGGCACTCGCCGAGGTTCCAGGAGCCGCCGTTCAACACGCCGAAGGGGTACTCGCCGCCGTTCATCCAGATGTCGTCGTTCGACTCGTCGAAGGAGTACTTGCCGTCGTTCATCCAGACGCCGCCGGTCAACAAGGCACCGCAGAAACAGTCAATGCGAAGTACGTGGTACGCAAAGATTTAGTAAGAAACAAAAAATGTGGAAGGACGGCAATATGTGGTCTTTTACACTGTCCAATGAAGACTGATAGGAAAATAAGGTACGAGTGATGAGGGAAATGAAAAATTGAATTTCATTTCCCTCGTCTTTTTTTATTGAATACACATAATGGAAAATAATAAAAATAAATCCTCAAGAATAGGCAGCACTGAACCGCAAAAATTCCTCCTATCCATGTCACCTCGATGTTTTTTCAGAATAAATGAACCTTCTTTTCTAATTCTCATATGATATTAACCTATAGTTACTTGCCCATATAGGTTTTGTAAGCAAAGTGAAAATTAGCACGCGGGTTCGGAAAAGTGCATACGATGAAGTGATTATTAAGGAGGAGGTACGCTCGAATGGCAGAATATAGAGAAATTATTGCCAAAGCAGTCGTTGCGAAAGGACGTAAATATAAACAGACCAACCAAACGATCTGCCCACCGCACAATCCTTCGAGCATTTTAGGCTGCTGGATTATTAACCATCAATACGATGCGAGGAAGATTGGCAAAAAGATAGAAATTTGTGGGTCCTTTGATATTAATGTTTGGTATTCCTACAATGACAACACGAAAACTTCTGTGGTCACAGAAACGATTGATTATGAAGATACCGTGAAGGTCAATTACCGCGACCCGGATTCTCTAGGTGATAAAGAAGTTTCTGTAAAAGTTCTTCAACAGCCCAACTGCGTCGAAGCAGAAATTTCAAAGGATGGAAACAGGATACTCGTAAGTTTGGAAAGGGAGTTCCTTGCAGAAGTCATTGGAGAAACAAAAGTATGTGTGGCCATACATTCTGACAAATGCTCCGGCGAGGATGATGATTGGAATGAGGAATTGGATGACGAAGAATTTGAGGAAATCGACCCGAATTTTCTTGTGGCACATGAAGAAGAATAAATGGCAAGTCCGGGAGAGTTCCCGGTTTTTTTGTGCTCGGGAAGTATATCAGTCCAAGTTACAATTTATTCAGGCTGAGCCCTTAAGGAAATAAGCGTATGAGAAAGGGTGAAGGGTGTCTTCCGGCAAAGCCTGGCTTCCTATGAACAAGATGGTTTGGAGGCTGAGAGTGGCGGTAAAAACTGCCAATTCCCATCTCCACGAAAAAACAATCCGCCGATTCAAATGTTGATTTTTACAATATAGAGTGATTTTCTGTATGAATCATCGTTCTGAGTGACGTGGGTTTTTAGAGAGAGTTTCTATTGTTTTTTTCGAATAAATCGATCCCCGGTATTGAAATACACGAACGTAAAAATAATTAGCAAGAAAAATATCATGAGTCCGATGATCAATAGAATTTGGAGGCCAAACATGCCGCTTAGTGCCCCTAAAAATATGGAAAAACAAATACCATACGATACTTTTCCCATGAATTTACACAGGGCCACTTCATCATATTTGGCTTTTTCCTCTTCTGACTTCGTATTATATCCGGCAATCAAAAAGGCTCCTTTTCCTTTTGACAACACGATTGCGAAAATCAGAAAAGGGATGATAATAATAAAATGAACCATTGCCCTCGGTCATAAACATACCTTCTTTGAATGTACTGCTTTGATTATAACGTAAAATTAAAACAGCAGACGTCCCGGTTGGATGGAGAAATTATAAAATAATGGGGTCATGGGAGAAAAAAGCTGAAGTCCGAGTAATCACACTTTACGACTCTAAGAATGCCTTCAACCTTTCATCGAGTGATTCCAAGGTAATCCGGTAAAGTTCAATTTAAATCAGGCGGGTGAGTCGGCTGGAATGTTTTCCTGAGTACTTCGAAGAACTCCTCATCGGAACCCAGAGAGCCATATCGCGGCAGCATACAAAGCGTATATAAAAAGAAGATGTTTTTTCATTGAAAAAGAACATACTTGACAGAACACACCGCTCAAGTTATGGTAAAGATATTCAATAAAACTTCAATATGTATTTCCTTATCGAGAGTCAGGGGAGGAATCTGGTCCGACGATCCTGCGGCAACCATTACTAAATAGTAATAAGGTGCCAATTCCAGCAAGCCATCCGGCTTGAAAGATGAGGAAGAGCGTGAATATATAAACCCTCTTCCTTTCTTGGAAGGGGGTTTATTTATTACCATCATTAAGAGCAGCCAGAGGAAGTACCCATTCATCCTAAAGCCGTTAAACCAAGTTAATTTCTCGTGTTAGTAGGAATTTTATAAAAATTGGAGGAATCACAAATGACAAAAATAACTGAAGAAGGTCTATATAGAAAATCAAATATTCACAGATTAGGTGAGTTAAAGGACTATGCTCCCGAAGCTTTTTCCTCTTTTATGGATTTTAACAACAAGGCACTGGCCGAAGGAAAGCTATCAGTAAAAATAAAAGAATTGATCGCTGTTGCAGTGGCCCATGTTACCGGGTGTCCGTACTGCATTGAAATTCATGTAAATGATGTTAAAAAAGCGGGGGCCAATAAAGAAGAAGTGGCAGAAGCCATATTTGTCGCCACCGCCTTAAAGGCTGGTTCCGCCTTCGCACATGGTGTGAATGCATTGAATGCATTTGATGGAGAAGGGGATGAGGAGCTATATAAGGCCTCTTATTTTAACCGAATCAAAGAATTTGCCCGTTTAAGCGGAGAAAACTTCTCAGCATTCATCGACTTTGATCAACAGGCATTGAAGGCTGGAGAATTGACCGTAAAAGAGAAAGAAATAATTGCTGTAGCCGTTGCGCATGTGACAGGATGTCCATATTGCATTGATATACATGTCAATGGAGCGAAAAAAGCGGGCGCAACACTTGAAGAAGTGACAGAGGCTATTTTTGTTGCTGTAGCTTTAAAAGCCGGTTCTGCCTTCGCACATGGTGTGAATGCCTTACAAGCTTATATGAAGTAATGGGATTTGCGCAAAGTTTTGAATCCATACGATATTTACCATTGTTTCCATAGTCGGATATGCTGAGGAGGAAGCACAGGCTAAATATCTCATATGTAAGTTATGAAGTTTCCTTGTTATCAGGACAAGCGATTGATAAATATGAAGAGAAGGAGGGGGTAGAATCATGAGTGAAATTGTTATATTATCCGGGAGTCCATCTGAACATTCCCGATCAGAAAAAATATTGAAGTACTTAGGGAGTTTACTTGAACAAAAACAATTCACAGTTACTCACCTTTCTGTCAGGGATGTTCCGCCAACAGACTTGTTCGAAGCAAAGTTTGACAGTCCAGCCATTCAAAGGATCTCATCACTCATTGAAAATGCCCGGGGAGTCATCATCGGATCTCCTGTATATAAGGCAGCATATTCGGGAGTATTAAAAGCACTGCTTGACCTTCTTCCGCAAGACGTGCTGGAGAACACGCCTGTCCTTCCTGTAATGACGGGAGGAACCCCTGCGCATCTGTTAGCCATTGAGTATACATTGAAGCCTTTAATTGCGACATTAAAAGGAGAAAGTTTAAAAGGTGTCTATTTTCTGGATAGTCAAATTGACAGGGATGCACAAATTCCCATTATGGATGAGGAGCTGTTGCTCCGTATAGAACAACAGCTGGATGCTTTAATAGAAAAAATAAGCATTCAAAAATCACTGCTCTCAGCCGCTTTATAAGGTAAAATAGCTTCGACGCGTGAAGCACTTTAAAAGGGATGGAACCGGGATTTTTCGGATTCATCCCTTTGTATTTGTTTCTAAAAGTGAAAAAAAATTTTTGAGAAACTTCCGCCGGCCGGAGCGGAAGTGTACATGTATAAGCCTCCTGGTATTAAGCAACCGTTATTTATTAACTCTATTTAAGCGATCCCTCATTTCTTCCAGATTTTCAGGTGTTTGCTGTTTGAAAAACACAGAGACACTCCATGGGAATATTTGATGCATCCATAGTTGGTAGCGGTTTGTAAAAGTAAACATCGCTTGGGTAAGGTGGGTAAACTCTTCTTTCGTGGTTACATCTTCCAGGACTTCATATAATTCCTCCAGGAACTTTCCATAGTGAAAGAGGCCAAAATAGCTGATGACTCCTACATCAATTTTAAGCATACGCTTAGCCATCTTTTTTAACATAGCTGCGTCAAACGCCGGTTCCTTGCTAAATTCAAGGAGATCCGCAAAGATGTGAATTCCTAAAGCCCTCATTTCTCCGCCCAGCATGACAAGAACGGAATAGTATTGGTCATAAATGCCTGCCCCGGATAAAAGAACCCCTTTTTTCAGCAGGTGGATGTCCTCCGGTTCGTTAAGCCAGATGTTTTCGGTTTCTTTTTCAACAGCTTCTATGAATCTGGTTACTTTACTCATATACATCATCTCCTGCCCAGCGGACGTGCACCTGTAAATAGCGGTCTTCAAATAACAGATTATGCCAAACCTTTTCTCCTATTTGCTGCAGCAGTTCTATATCTCCATCGTCAACCTGGGCAACCGGGACGGCCGGCACCGGCTCTGTCATAGGTCCATAGTTGATAGATAAATATTGGAAATCAAGCTCAATGTTGATTCTTCCGATCGGCTGCTTATCCATGGCCTCTGAATAATGTTTGGAACTTCCGTTTAATCGATAAGGAAAATACATTTGCTTTCCGGCCACTACCGCGTGGCTTTGTATACTTTTAAAAGGGAGGGTCTTTAAGAATTGAGTGCATAACTCCGCGTTTAATTCACTGAGCAAACCAGCTTTGATTGTCTGGTTAAAATCTGGCCAGTATATTTCAATACTTTGGCTCAATTTGTCATCCTCCTATAATGATTATAGCTTTAACATCCCTCTTGCTTCATCAGAGTCTAAGAAGCCATGAAACTTTTTAATCACAGAAGCAGATTGTGGAGGTGTACACAGACTAACGACTACAAACACTATAACATTGATGAGAAGTGCCCAAAAACCAGCCATCATATCAAACAAGGCAATGTCACCGAGAGTAAACCAAACCATGATGATTGTTCCTATTATGAAGCCTGACAACGCACCAGCTTTTGTAGCTCTCGGCCAGAACAACGCGCCGATGAGCATCGGGAATATTTGCGCCATTCCTCCTGTGGCAAGGGCAATTAACATGGCGAGCAACGGCGGTTTTTCGATGGCAGCATAAAATGAAAAGATAAAAATAACGAGTATTGCAATTCTGCTGATGGTTACCAAATTTTTATCATTGGCTTTTTTACTCATCGTTTGGTATACATCTCTTGTAATCAAAGCGCTTGCTGAATGAAGCTGAGAGTTTGCAGTAGAAAGGATAGCAGCTAACCCGCCTGCACAAACTATCGCAGCGAAAACGACAGGGGTATGTTCATACAGAAATCTTGGCAGTATTTCGTCCGGGAATTCAATTCCGGGAAATTCCGCTTTTGTTCCCAGACCAAACCAAATATAAGAAATATAAATCCAAATTAAATATAGCGGGGATATCAGGGCAACCCATTTCAAGATTTTAATGGATCCCGCCGAAAACATCCTCATAATGACATGCGGTGCTGCAACACTTAAACCAATGGTAATGATGACTGTCCATGAAAACGCCATGGGCAATGAAAAAAAGTTGGCATCTCCCGGAAGAATAAGCTGATTTGGGGTCTTTTCTGCAACAGTTAACCAGGTGCTGGCGGCACCGCCGTATAACTTATTTGTTAAGTACCAGCATCCGGCGACCATGGCCACAAACATAAATACGCCCATAAATATATCAGTCCATGCGACGGATCGCATCCCGCCCAAGTAAACAAAAATTAACACTGCGAGTCCTGAAATCAAAGCTCCCCAAACATATGGAACTTCACCCATTGTGGCAAACTCGGTAATCCATCCGGCACCCGCTAGCTGCAGTTGTATATAAGGAATGACAAATGCGGCTAAAATAATACCGGTCAAAATCTTGAGAAAATTACTTTGATAAAATTCCCCAAGTAAATCTCCCGGTGTCATAAAATTATATTTTTTTCCTAATAACCAAACCCTGCTTCCAATAAGGTAAAGTAAAATTCCGCCCAGCGTTTGAGTGTAGGGCCCAATCGCCCAGTAACTAATCCCATGTGCATATAGAAATCCACCTGTTCCGAGGAAGGCTGATGCGCTGTGGTAGGTCGCGGTATAGGTGAAAAATAGAGCGGCAAAGCCCAATGTCCTGCTGGCTACAAAAAAGTCTTCTGCGTTTTTATCCAGCTTTTTTGCCCAGCCAAATAATCCGATGGCCAGAACAATAAAAGTAAATACGGATAATATAATAGTTGAAGTAAGTGCTGAAGACATGGAAAGCTCCTCCTTTTAAACCCATAATTTAAATCCGGCATAAATGCCTGCGGCCAAGATAACATGAACCCAGAATGTTAACCAAACATAGGTAAACGGCATTCCAAATATAAAGGGATCAGCTGTATTGGCCCAAATCATTCCGGGATACACCATCAGGAATGCGATAACCACAATAGCTGTCAAAATCCGGCCAAGTGTAGTTCGAGGAAGCAGATAAGTATGTTTTTTTATCAGTTCCAATGCTTCTTCTTTATCGTCCTGCATCATGTCTTTGTTCGGGTCAGCCTTTTGTAGCGACATGTGTGTTGCTCCTTTCCAAGTTACTGTTCAAGAAGAAGGAATTTACGCCCAATAACTGCTTCAATTTTAAAATATCGGTCCAATTCTTTTTCACGGAAAATGTGGACCATGGAATTTACCGCATTAACATCTTTTACATTGTATAAAAAACATGCATGCCAGCCTAGACGCGGTAATTCACCTGCACTAAAAAGGTCCGCATCAATAGTGGCAATTAACTGTGCCTCTTGTTCTTTCCACTCGTGAAATGCCTCTTGGAGAATAGGCAGTATTTCATCGTGTTTCTCCCTGCTTGTTGTTTCATACCATCCCCGTGTAGATTCAAAAAGAAAAATGACTCTTAGAGGCTCTGTTATTTTAGGATTTAAGACGTCTTTGTTCACGGTCTACCCCTCTCCTGCATATTTTGTCAATCATTCCGATACTGCCGGTTATCAACACCTCCGCCTGTTTTTTGTAATAATACTTTATATTTTCCATGAATTCTGTAAACTGTGATACAATTTATGAAAAATGAAACTAGGGGTAAAAAAGCGATGAATATATTTGAACTTCCGTCTGATCTGCATAACTCTATTAAAAACTCACCTTGGTATTTTACTGATTCTGAAGATTGGTCCGAAGTTTTTAAAGATGCACCCGAACAGTCATTTAAAAAAAATCAAATCGTTTTTTGCCAGGAGGAAACTTTGAGTTTTGTTTATTTAGTGAAAGAGGGGAGGGTGAGGACCTCTATTTCGGATGATAAGGGGCAAGAGAAAACAGTACTGATTTATTCGGAAGGAACGATTATAGGAGGGGAGTCTGCCGTAATTAGGTCGCCTTATCTTGTTACGGCCATTACGAATAACGACTGCAGGCTGGCCCGCATTCCCTATGAACGTTTTATCCAAAAAATTGAAGAGTCACACCGCTTAAGCATAAAAATGTCTCATTATTTAGCTGAAATGTTCATGAGGGTGACATACCAATTAAAAGAGATTTCATTTTTAAATTCCGATGAAAGGGTTATAGCCCATTTATTAAAGTTAGCGGACAGGTTCGGTCGACAAACGGAAGGAGGGGTGAAAATCTCTATTCCTTTTACACATCAAGAAATGGCAGATTTAATTGCCGTATCCAGAGTAAGTGTTTCAAGAATTATGAGTATGTTAAGCAAGGAAGGCATCCTTGAAAGAAAGAACGGCTTCTTTTATATAAAAGACAAGGAAGCGCTGCTGAAAATTTATATGAGCAGCGAGTAGGCTTTAGTGAGGTGACATGATGCGGCCGAAAAGAGGCGGGGACACTGGCGCTTCATCTGGATGAGGGTTCTGCTTGACTTTACCTTACATAGCTCCCTAATTGCTGTACTGGTGCATTGTGAGGGCCGTTAACCTCCCACCCTGTTGTTTTAGTCGTATATGATCTCGATTTTCTTTTAAGGGCACCCATGTCAGGACAACCAATTGGCTTTCTTGGCATATTATATCAGGTTTGTAAGCTCATATTTTCACACAATTTGGTAGATATGTTATAGTGTGGTAGAAAGAGAGGTGGCAAGAATATAGAATTTTTTGTTCTTATATCATGCCAAGGTCTTTTATCCGTAAGTACATACTGACACGGAGAATTCTTTGTGTAAACGGCAGACCGGGGCCAAATCGTTTGAGCTCGAAGGGAAAGAGGAATAGAGAAAGCCATTACTATCAATAAAGGAGTGTTTATTTGATGACTTATGATCTATATCCTTCCAGAACGGGGAGCAGACCATTTGTAACGAAGAGGCAGGATCCGGTAATTCATACTGAGAATCCATACGAGCAGAGCAGCCCTTTGTCTAAGGAGCAATTGGAAAGCTATGAGAAAAACGGCTTTCTGCTGCTGGACTCCTTTTTTTCGGAAGATGAGACAAGGAGCATGCGAAATGAAATTGAGGAAATGCGCAGGGAATACAGCGTGTCAGACAGAAAGGAAGTCATCCGCGAATTGGGAACGGATGAGGTCCGGTCTATTTTTGCACCGCATGAATTGAACAGGTATTTTAAAGATCTAGCGGATGATCAGAGACTGCAGGATATTACACAGTTTTTGCTGGGCAGCGACGTGTATATTCACCAATCCCGTATTAATTATAAGGAAGGTTTCACCGGTAAAGAATTTTACTGGCACTCTGATTTTGAAACTTGGCACGTGGAGGACGGCATGCCGAGAATGAGAGCAGTCAGCGTCTCTGTTCTTCTGACGGACAACCATGTGTATAACGGGCCGGTGATGATGATCCCGGGTTCGCATATGCACTTTGTGTCGTGTGTTGGGGAAACACCGGAAAATCACTATGAAAAATCGTTGCAAAAACAGGAACTCGGCGTACCCGACAATGACAATTTGCGCTGGCTGGCGGATCAGGGCGGGATTTCCGTTCCGACAGGCAAAGCGGGTTCGATCCTGTTGTTTGAATGCAATACAATGCACGGTTCAAACAGCAACATTACTCCCTATGGGCGGAACAATATTTTTCTCGTGTACAACAGTGTGAAAAACCGCTTGGTGGAGCCGTTTTCAGGAGGAAAGCCGCGTCCGGAATATATTGCGGCCAGACAGGGAATTCCGGTGGGTCAATGAACTCCGGGATCATGATCCATCTCCAAGACGAAAAATGAAAAAATAATAAATCAACAAGAAAATCCGAACGGATTCCATGTCTTCTGGAAGACATGGAATCAACGTTCGGATTTTCCTTTGTCTATCATGGTTTTGTCCCCATTTTAAAGCCTGAGATGTGTTCCAAAATCGCTTTCATCAGCAACACAAATGGGAACAGTTTCAACTATGTGCATCTGCAGACGGTAAACGGATGAAACAGAGCGGGAAAAGAAGGGGAGACGGCTTTCCGTTACATCGTACGAACAAGTCCTTAAAAACTCCTAGCGCTTCAGGTATGTGAGGGTAATCATAAAGAAGGCTTGGTGCCGGCAGGATTAAAGGTTAGCTCCTGCCCGTTGGAGTTGGCCAAATTGCACCAAAAACATACGGACCAGATACGGTCCGCCGATTCAAAAGCTTTCTACTTCTTGTACGGCTTCTTTTGTTTTTTGCTTTTTCGTTCCGAACACCAGGAGCAGAATAATGACACTTCCGGTGATCAAACCGGAAATCAAATATATCGAAGGATAGCCGGAAGCCGCCGCAATGACACCAAACAAGTAAGATCCTAAGGCAATTCCGCCGTCAAAAAGTGTATAAAAGGTAGCTGTAGCATAACCGCTCCGAGCGATGTCTGTCGATTGAACAGCGAGTGTCTGCAAGCTGGGCACAAGGGAGCCATATCCTAGCCCAATGAATGCCCCCGCGGTCAGGAAGGTTAGAGCAGTATCTGTAAAAGCAAGCAATATCAGGCCTGTGATAAACAGGATCAAGCCTGGATATAAAATATAATGAGGCCCCTTTAAATCAAATATTCTTCCTGTAAAAGGCCTTGCCAGCAGCATGACTGCAGCAAATACAAAGAAAAAAGCACCGGTCCACTCAAGGAGATCTTTTCCTTGAGCATAAATCGACAGGTACGACAGAACACTGGAGTAGGCCAAGCCGATCAGGCATGCCATAAAGGCAACAGGCATTGCTTTTTTTTCAAATAAATCACCTAACGACAGGTTTTTCTTTACTTTTGCAGATGTTTTTATTTGAGGAGAGGTCACCGTCAGTGCACACAACGTTCCAATAACCATTAACAGGCTGAGAACAACAAACAGCAGATCAAAGGAGAGCGCTTGGATCAGAGTCAAGGAAATCAGCGGGCCGAGCACAACCGCCAGGTTTGTCGACATGGCAAAATATCCGAGACCGGTACCCCGCCTAGCTGCAGGAACTGTATCCGCTGCAATTGATCCACAGGCGGTGGTTACTATGCTGAACCAGATTCCGTGGAAAAAGCGGAGGGCGAGCAGCCAGCCAAAGGGTTCAATAAAATAATACAAAACAGTACAGAGCAAAAATAAAATAAGGCTGAGCCAAAGCATTTTCCGCTTTCCTGCCAAGTCTAAAATTTTTCCCGTAAAAGGCCGCACGACAATAGCAGAAAGCAGAAAGATCGACATGAGCAGTCCCGCTTCCTGATCGGTCTTTCCTAAAAGTCCTGTAGCATATAATGGTAGGGTTGCTGTTAAACCATAAAAAACAATAAATACAGATAAATTCGTGCAAAATAAACTAATAAACGATTTCGTCCAAATAGCTTGGGATTTCGGCAATCTATCATCTTCCTTCCAGTTCCAACCTCTTCAGAGGCTCCGGTATGGGAGCCTGATTATCACCATTTCTCTCAAAAGTTGTGATGGATTTTGCAAATGCGGGCAAACAGAATTTTTTTCAAATGGCCCACCACTTTCCCACGCCAATTGTGACTCGCATTTGATTAGGCTCCTACGGCCGCTTGCCATTATGAGAAATGGTGAGTGTTTCCACGGGTTTTTATATAAGATCATGCTGATAAAAGCAAAATAAAACTGTCCACTGGGAAGCGAACAGCCGATGACTATGCAAGGCAACATACACTTTGCTCACCATTTCGTAAATCAGGGGAATGATGAAGTTGCCTCCAATATTTACATACGACTATACTATTATACTTCGAGACACGAAATATTGCAAATGGGGTTGGGGGAAGAAGAGTGATTCCACTCCTTTAAGAGAAATGGAGTCACATTAAGGCAGAAAAAGGTGGAATAGATATAGGAAGTGCTAATCAAGGGCAGTTCAATGCACCCAAATGAGAGTTTAATTCTGTAAAATGGGACCCTGGAAATGCTCCTGAATTAAGAGTTTATATACTAAAGCGGTGGCATAGAGTAGTTCAAAGCTGCCTAATCGTCTGTCAACGAAGGAAAACGGGAGTCAAGAGTGTTAAGACAGAAATCGCCAATGGGTGCTTAAATGTATACACCGGCCCACGCCCCCTAAGAATTTTTCTGGTTCAAAATGCATATTGATGAATGAGCATACGGACGTCCTTTTAAGCAGATCTCCCAGCATATGTAAGCTATTGCCAGAAAAAAGAAGGATGACAGTGCGATCAGAGTGAAAAAGGGAGGAGAACCCTTTGAATCTTCCGGCTTCCAGTATTTAAACACTTTCCTATATTCGGAAATTTTGGTATAGTTAGCATAATCCTGAAAGCACTTACATTAACAAAAACAAGGGGGCAATGATACGTGCTGATTGTGAAACGAAGTCTTTGGGGAATTGTATTATTGACATTCATGGCAGTGCTGGGGGCTTGCGGCGGTGGAGGATCGGAGAGTACGGGCAGTGAGTCTGACAGCACTGAAAATGAAAGCAGCAGCGAGGAAGGTTTGAAAGATGTCTATACGGTAGCAAGCGACACTTCTTTTGTTCCGTTTGAGTTTAAAGAGGACGGAGAATATGTAGGCTTTGATATTGATCTGATCAATGCGATTGCAGATGAAGTAGGTTTTGACATTAAGCTCGAAACCACAAATTTTGATGGTATTATCCCTGGTTTGCAGACAGGGTCGTTTGATATGGCGATTGCGGGGATCACAATAACAGAGGATCGCAAGAAAACCGTTGATTTCAGTGATCCATACTATGATGCAGGTCTTCGGATCGGTGTCGCTGTGGATAACAATGACATCAATGGGATCGAAGATCTGGAAGGAAAAACGGTAGCCACCAGACTTGGTTCAACGAGTGCAGATTATATTAAAGAAAATATTGAAGGAGCGGAAGCCAGCCAGTTTGAACAGCTCGACCAGGCGTACATGGCGGTTGAAAACGGGAGCGCTGACGCAATTCTCTATGATGCCCCGAACGTAGCTTACTATATTCAGACAAAGGGAAAAGACAGCTTAAAGCTGGTCGGCGATCTGTATCAGGCTGAGCAATACGGTATTGCCTTTGCAAAGGGCCAGGATGAGCTGGTAACAAAGGTCAACGAGGCCTTGGCTGCGTTAAAAGAGAATGGAAAGTATGATGAAATCTATGAAAAATGGTTTGGGGAAAGACCTGAATCATAGTTTTTAAAGGGTGTAACCTGACTTTGTTACACCCTTTTCCTGCTTGGACGGCAGGCTGCTTTCCGTGCTAAAGCGGGAGACTTTTCTTTACATTTACATACGTTTTAGTAATAGAGGTGAAACAATGATTGGAAGATTTGATTGGGCGGGCGTCATCGACTTTCTGCCGGATCTCATGACAGGGTTGTATTACACGCTGCTTATTTCGGTCGTCGGATTATTCATCGGTTTTGCTCTGGGCGCCATCTTTGGAATTGGACGTGTAGCGAAAAATAAAATTTTCTATACCATCTCTTCCATATACGTGGAGGTCATTCGCGGGACTCCTGTTCTGGTTCAGGCTATTTGGATCTATTTTGCCCTGCCTTTAATTATCGGACAAAACCTGGAGTCCATTACGGCAGGTATTATTGTCATTGCCGTCAACTCCGGGGCTTATATTGCTGAAATTGTGCGGGGAGCGGTTCAGTCGGTCGACAAAGGGCAGATGGAGGCGGGACGTTCCCTGGGTCTCAGTCACCGGCAGACGATGCTCTATATTATTTGGCCGCAGGCCTTTAAGCGCATGATTCCGCCCCTGGGAAACCAATTTATTATCAGTATCAAGGATACGTCGTTACTGTCGGTCATCCTCGTTCCGGAATTGATTTTCCAAGGGCGATTAATTGCAGCCAACCATTTTAACGCCGTTGAAATTTATACGACCGTAGCGCTATTTTATTTAGTCATAACATTCAGCTTGTCGCTCATTTTACGTTTGCTTGAAAGAAGGTTGGAAATGTCATGATACAGGTGAACAATTTACATAAAAAATTTGGCGATCTGGAAGTTTTAAAAGGAATTACATGTACCATTCATCCACAGGAAGTCGTTTGTGTGATTGGACCGAGCGGCTCCGGAAAAAGCACCTTTCTTCGCTGCCTAAATTTATTGGAAGAAATGACGGACGGGGATATTGTGATTAATGGTCATCATCTCAATGACCCGAAAACTGATATTAACACCGTACGTACAGAAGTAGGAATGGTTTTTCAACAGTTTAATCTGTTTCCTCATAGAACCGTTCTGGAAAATATTACTCTGGCACCTTTAAAAGTTAAAAAAATTGGTAATGCGGAGGCCAAGAGATTGGCGTTGGAGCTGCTGGAAAAAGTAGGTCTTGCAGATAAAGCGGGCAGCTATCCGAGACAGTTGTCAGGAGGACAACAGCAGCGCGTGGCGATCGCCCGTGCACTGGCCATGCAGCCGAAAGTCATGCTGTTTGACGAGCCCACTTCTGCTCTTGACCCAGAGCTCGTCGGTGAAGTGCTGGAAGTCATGAAGCAGTTGGCTCTTGAAGGAATGACTATGGTTGTAGTCACCCATGAGATGGGATTTGCAAGAGAGGCAGCAGATCGAGTGCTGTTTATGGACGAAGGTGTGATCATGGAGGAAGATGTTCCTTCCCAAATTTTTACCAATCCTAAATCCGAGAGAACAAGGGAATTTTTAAATAAAGTTTTATAGAAAAGTAGAGAATAGAAAAAGCACTTCTTTTCTGTATTACAGCTTTAATGCACTCAATAAAAGGGAATAGTTAAGAAAGCTGTGTATGGAAAGGGGTTATTAATTCATGCACAAGGAGTTTTCGGAGACATCCCAGCGGCCGTTTTCCCTCCCTTCGCGCCCTTGGGTGATGACACAGGAATGGCATCATCTTCTGTTCTGCCATTGGCGTATTCCGCCAGAAATGTTAAGAGAATATGTTCCCAAGGAACTTGAAATAGATCTATTTGACGGGACATCGTGGATCGGGCTAACCCCATTTAAGGCTTCTAAAACAAGGATAAGGGGGCTTCCGGCACCTCCGGCCCTGCATTCCTTTTTGGAGTTGAATGTGCGGGTGTATGTGACATATAAAGGAGCGCCCGGTATCTACTTTCTAAGCCTGGACGCAAACAGCTGGCCGGTTGTACTGGGGGCTAAAACGGCAGCGCTGCTACCATATCAACATGCGTCCATGAAACTCTCAAAGGAAGAAGAAACGGTCCATTTTCAAAGTAAACGAACGCACCCCGGAGAGCCGGATGAACGCTTTTCAGTCAGTTACAAGCCCGAATCAGATACTTTTATTCCTATTCGGGGCACATTGGAATTTTTTCTATATGAACGTTACTGCTTCTTTATCAAAAAAGGGAAGAGGCTGTTTCGAGGGGATATCCATCATGATCGCTGGCGTGTGTGTAATGCTGAATGTATGATTCACCAAAATACAATGGTTTCCTTTCTCCCTCGAAGGTACTTTCAGGAAAAGCCGATGGTCCACTTATCCAAAGAGAAACAGGCTTTCGCCTGGACGATAAAAAAACTGAGATAGCCTGGGGCCTGATGCCTCCGGCTTTTTTTGCATAAAAAATGCCTCAATTAATCCGCATCTCTGAAAGGTACTTCCCCCTTAATAAGGAGGCTCCATGCCCGGGCTGGAGTGATCCAAAGGGATATGCAGGGCGGCCCCTCCGGCCCCGTCTGACCTTCTCCTCCCTGATGGATCGACTGTATTGTTTTGTGTGAAGTGGCCAACCACTTTTCTTAAAATGACAGGATTGTGAAAATCTACAATTTTTTGATTGTGCAGGAACAGGAAGAAGTGTTCGGATATCTTCCTCACATGCTATGATGGTAGTATCTGTAAGTACCGGAAATTGGAATATTTGGAGGCACCACTATGGACCATAAACGACCAATCACAGGAGAAGAAGTATTGCACCTTCATGAATGGGAGCTTTCCGATCCGTCGGATTTGGAAGAAGTGCTGAAGGAATTGGCTGATATCAAATATGCGCTGGACCAATCCTCCATCGTTGCGATTACAGATCAGCGAGGGAAGATTCAATATGTCAATGATTTGCTCTGTAAAATCTCAAAATACGAACGGCATGAATTAATCGGTCAGGATCACCGTATTCTTAACTCCCATTATCATCCAAAGGAATTTTTCAAGGAAATGTGGAGAACCATTGGAAATGGAAACGTATGGGAAGGGGAAATCCGGAACCGGGCGAAGGATGGATCTTATTATTGGGTTTATACAACCATTGTTCCATTTTTAAATGAACAGGGGCGCCCTTATCGTTATATAGCGATTCGTAATGATATTACGGCACGCAAGGAAATGGAAGAAGAAGTGAAAAGGAGTGAAGAAAGATACCGGCTGATTACTGAAAATTCTTCCGACCTGATCGCCACTGTAAATAGGGAAGGGGAATTTCTTTATATTTCTCCATCTCATCAAGCCCTGCTGGGCCGCGGGTTGAATGAGATCAAAAAAGGAACTATATATGATCTTATTCATGAAAGGGACCGGTCAAGCGTAAAGGAGGAAATCATTCGCCTGTCAGAAAAGAGAAAGGTTTCCTCCCAGCTTGAGCTCCGGCTGCAAACCAAGACAGGCTCCTGGATTCATGCGGAAGCAAAAATGAATTCAATCTTATCCAATACCGGAGAGGTACGAAAGGTACTCCTTGTCACAAGGGATATCACTGAGCGAAAGCGGTCCGAAGACAAAATCTATCACCTTGCTTTCCATGATACGCTCACTGATTTGCCTAATCGGCGATTGTTTATGAATGAGCTCCAACAAAAGTTATCAAGACCCAAAAAGTCTTTCAAAACAGCAGTTTTATTTGTGGATTTGGACCGCTTTAAGGATATTAATGATTCATGGGGACACGACACAGGTGACTATATTTTAATGGAGGCAGCCCATCGAATCCGGCGGTCTCTTCGTTCCTCTGATTTTGTCGCAAGAATCGGCGGGGATGAGTTTACTGTTCTTTTGGACAATATCCAAAATGAAGAAGATGTGAAATTTCTTGTGGAAAGAATTCACAAAGTGTTTGAGGAACCTCTCCATCTGTCAGGGAAAGAAATTTTCATTTCCTGCAGTATAGGTGCTGCAATTTATCCGGATCATGCGAAAACGGCAGACGAACTCTTAAAGCGGGCAGATACGGCGCTTTATGCAGTGAAAGAACGGGGAAGAAGTGGTTTTTCACTTTTTAATGCCGAAATGGAAGAAAAGTCGCTTGAGCGCATTTTAATGGAAATAGAACTTCGAAAAGCCATAGAGCTTGAACAGTTTTGCCTGGATTATCAACCGAAAACTGACTTTTCCAAAGGAACGCTGGTTGGCATGGAAGCACTGGTCCGGTGGTATCATCCGGAACTGGGTAAAATCCCGCCCAATAAGTTTATACCGATCGCGGAAGAAACCGGTCTGATTGTACAAATTGGGGAGTGGGTTCTTCAAGAAGCCTGCAGGCAAAATAAAAAGTGGCAAGACATGGGATACCCGCCTCTTACCGTTTCAGTCAATGTTTCGGTGCGTCAGCTGGAGCAGAAAGGTTTGCTTCAAAAAATTGAAGAAGTTCTTCATGATACCGGCTTACAGCCGCAGTGGCTTGAACTGGAAGTAACGGAGAGTGTATTTGCCGATCTGGACAATGCGTCCGCGCTATTGGAAGAAATCCGGAGCTTAGGTGTGAAAATTTCGGTTGATGACTTTGGGACAGGATATAGCTCCTTCAGCTATATTAAGCACCTGCCGGTGGATACACTGAAAATAGATTCATCATTTATCAGAGATATTCATCAAAATGCGGAAAGCCAGGCGATTGTTGATGCTATTTTAACGCTTGCCGGTACATTGGGAATCGATGTAATTGCAGAAGGGGTAGAAAGCAAGGAGCAGCTGGAAGTGTTAAACAGCGGAGGCTGCAGCCAGGGGCAAGGGTATCTTTTCAGTAAGCCTGTTTCCCATGAAACTTTTGAACATTATCTTGAAAACTCTCAAATGCTGTTTTCTAAATAAATACAAAAAAGGAAGGGGACCGGGATCCCTTTCCTTTTTTTACTATAAAGTCCATGTCTCTGACGTAAATCTTCAGGCCGTTAGACAGCCAATCCTTTCTCTTACCGGTCACTCAGGGTTCATCGCGACTTGCTTGGCAGTCTGCTCCTGCCCATTCTCGGTATTAACCATTTTTTAGGGGATCAGTCAAATGCCCCAGGCCTTTTTAAGATCAGCCCGCAAAAATGCAGGTATTTTCTTGAAAATCATACCTTCCATAGTCGATGTGCTGTTCTAAATAGAGGTCATGTCCCATATGTATTTTTGAGGGGAGTATACAGAGGGGATGATGGCATGAAAAGGAAAACGAAAATCATCTTTTATCTGATCGGGGCAGCACTCATTTTCTTAATCATCCAATATCAATTTATTCCGCGGGATTCTTTTGATACTTGGAACCTCCCGCTGGCGGGAAAAGTTATATATTTGGATCCGGGGCATGGCGGGCCTGATGGAGGAGCAGAGGGAGGAGAAGCAATTGAAAAAGAAATTGCCCTGGAAGTAGCCTTTAAGTTACGGGATTACCTTCAGGGCCAGGGGGCACTTGTTCAGCTGACAAGGGAAAAAGATACAGATCTGGCGGATCCGGAAATAGAAGGGCTGAGCAGAAGAAAAACAGCAGATCTGAAAAAAAGGCTTGCACTGATCAACGAATCGGAAGCCGACTTGTTTATCAGCATCCATTTAAACGCCATACCTTCTCCTCGCTGGCGGGGAGCTCAGACTTTCTATTCGCCCCACTTGACGGAAAATAAACGCGCCGCAAAATTAATTCAGGAAGAGCTTGTTGTCAGTCTGGAAAATACAGATCGGGAAGCCAAAATTATTCAGAACATCTATTTGATCAAAAACTCAAAAAAGCCTGGAGCACTCGTGGAAATCGGATTTTTATCCAATCCGGGAGAACGGGCCTCTCTCATGGATGAGAGCTATCAGGAAAAAGTAGCTGCAGCCCTTTATCGGGGGATCATGAGGTATTTTACAGAGGACGCCGTACCCGAATAATCAGCTGGACTCACACCCGAAAAAACGCACGGCAGACCGCAGGCTGTGCGGTTTTTATATGTTGATCCCGACGGTGACACGGTGACTAGTGGTACAAAAAGAGCGGTCCGGATCATCCACTTAAATCCACTCTTCAGAAGCTGCATCAAAGCCGATGAAGAAAGAAAGGATTCAGCTAAGGAGTATGTCTCAGTGCCGCATGCATGGTTTGGTGATTACAGTCTATCCTGCGCTTTTTCCGATAAAATGTTTCTAAAGCGTCTATACTTAGAAATAAAGTTGAGTATGGTATACTGAAACCAAGTGTAAATCGATAAAAAGGACGGTGCAAAAATTGGTTACTGAACAACAAGCGTTGGATATTCTAAACAAATTAAAGGATCCACTTTTACATAAGACATTAGAAGAAACAAATGGAATTGTGGAAGTTAAGGTTAAAGAAGAAAAAGAACACATCAGCGTTAAAATTGCTTTGGCAAAAACCGGAACTCCCGAGCAGATGCAGCTTCAAACCCAAATCGTACAATTAATGAAAGATGCGGGGGCGGCTACTGTCGGAATCCGGTTTACCGATCTGCCGGAAGAGGAGCTTGAGAAACATCGCAAGGCCGGTGATATGCCGGATGAAACAGCTGGAGGCCTTCTTGCGCCCGACAGCAAGACCACCTTTATTGCCATTGCCAGCGGTAAGGGTGGAGTTGGAAAATCAACGGTTTCCGTTAATTTGGCTGTGGCCCTGGCACGACTGGGCAAAAAAGTTGGATTGGTCGATGCGGATATTTACGGGTTCAGTGTACCGGATATGATGGGGATTGAAGACCGGCCAGTTGTCAGAGGAAAGAAAATTTTACCTGTCGACCGGTTTGGCGTCAAAGTCATTTCCATGGCCTTTTTTGTGGAAGACAATGCTCCGGTGATTTGGCGCGGGCCTATGCTCGGTAAAATGCTAAACAACTTTTTCATGGAAGTGGAATGGGGAGACTTGGACTACCTGATTCTGGACTTGCCTCCGGGAACCGGGGATGTCGCGCTCGATGTTCATACGATGCTGCCAAGCACCAAAGAAATCATTGTGACGACTCCGCATCCAACGGCTGCCTTTGTAGCCGCGCGTGCCGGTTCTATGGCTTTGCGTACGAACCACGAGATTTTGGGCGTCGTTGAGAACATGTCCTATTTCGAAAGCCGGTTGACTGGAGAAAAGGAATATGTGTTTGGAAGAGGCGGCGGAGAAAAACTGGCTGAAGAGCTTCGTACAGAACTGTTGGGACAGCTTCCCCTGCAGCAGCCTGACTGGAATGAAGAAGACTTTGCTCCATCTGTTTATGACCAGGAACATCCGGTGGGACAGGTATATCACAAGATTGCTGAAAAGATCGTACGAAAACTCGATCAATAATAAAGAGGCTGGCCTCCGGATATGTCCAAGTGCCAGCCGTTTTTTCTTTAAGACCCCTCGCCGCCTTCTTGCTTCTTGCCTTCACCGCCTCCTTGTTGCTCTTTCTTTTCAGACGCGGTTTTCTTGACGATCTCTTCAATTTTCGCCTTATACAAAGGGCTCTCCAGGGTATCGGTCACAACCTCGCGCATCTGTTCCCTGAATTCTTTGCTTTTCATCGACTCGGCTACATCTTTTTGGAAGGCGGGGTCTTTCCATATATCCATCAGCATCCCCTGATATTCCGGGTCTTTCATGAGACTTTTCATAAGCTCCTCATGCTGCTGTTTCATGCTTTTTGCCATGGACTCAGCAAATTTGGGATCCTCCAAAGATTTTTTCCAGAAGTCCTGTCCTTTGTCGGAAGTGAGGGTACTTTGAATCGTATCTTTTACTACGGCCTGATCCATGATCATTTGTTGTCTAAATTCCTCTTCGGACATAATATCTCGAACGGCTTTCTTGCCTTCATCCGTTTTTAAAAGATCCACCATCATGTTTTTCGTCTGTTCATAATCAGGCTGTCCGGCTTCGGAGTTACCTCCGCAAGCGGCAAGCAGCAGGGAGCAGACGAGGAGCAAAATAACTCCCTTTTTCATAAGAGAAACGCTCCTTTCATAAGATTGCACCCTACTTTTAATATGGGATTTTGTGAAGAATTTATGCACATTTCGGTGAGCAATGGCTTTTTTTTATAAGAGTTGATAAAATCGTGTAGACAATAATAATAATTGGAGGATTAGGCCAGTGACGATCCGTAATTGGCTGAAGTTTTTCTTTAGCACCCTTTTTCTTGGCGGAATCATTACAGGAATCTTAGGATTTTTTATCCGTTGGGACGAATTTCAGCCTTATTTTACAGAATTTCAGATTGGAGCCATTTTATCCACTTTTATTTGGCTCGTCGGTGTCGGTTTTATATTCAGTGTTGTCAGCCAAGTCGGCTTTTTCGCGTATTTATTTATCCATCAATTTGGACTCGGGCTATTCCGCTCGCTTTCACTTTGGAATGGGGTCCAGATTTTTCTGATTATCGTTGTGCTGTTTGACCTGGTTTATTTGCGCTTCCAAAATTTTGCAGGAGAAGGGGAAAGCCTGCTCCCATATGTCGGCCTGGCTTTGTTTATTTTGGCAGCCGGATGGGTGACTGCCCATTTCAAAGGAAAAACAACCTCCAGGACAACATTTGTCTCTGCGCTGTTTTTTATGGTTGTTATTACCATTTTGGAGTGGCTCCCGATCTTAAGGACAAACGAGGAAAACTGGATGCTTTTAAGTATTTTTCCATTAATCGCCTGCAATGCATATCAATTGCTTGTCTTGCCGAAATATAACCGATTATCGGAAGAAGACCGGACACGGAGGCTAGAAGCTAAAAAGAATCAATCGACCAACAAACCATCGAATCAACCAACACAAAAAGCGAACCGTCCGTAAAGGTTCGCTTTTGTGGTGGTGCGCCCAGCATGGGCGCAGTCTATAGGGGGCAAGTCCCGAGCCGTGAAGGCAGAAGTAACGGTTAGCCTTACGCAAGGGTGTCCGGCGACACGGAATCTGAAGGAAGCGGGCGGCAAACCTCCGGTCCGAGGAACACGAACTTCATACAAGGCTAGATATGACCGGGTGAGTTTGCCACACAAAACGAAGCCCTTTCTGCCGAAGGTCATATTAAGTAAATGAAGCGGACAGATGGAGGGAAAGACTGCGTTCTTACGTGGGGAGGTCTGGCCGGTACGCCAAGTACCCTTGGTAACCTGTCCAGTGATGGACAGCTGAACAGTCAGAAGTCAGCAGACGCCATAGTACCACCCGGCTTAAGACAAGTGGGAAGAGCTGAACAATTAAGAGAGAACAGAACCTTGGCTTCCAGTCATCTGTGTTAACCACAGATAACCGAAAGGCATGCTAGGAGGAGGAAATGGTGAATCCCATGGGGAACTCCAAGATGGTGGAGCAGAGACTGGCATCAATATCCAATTTGGTGGTGCGGCTACTTCGCCTTGGCGGACACGCCAAGCGTGTTCATGAACTTCGATTCGCGGATCAGAAGAAGGCTTCGTATGTATGTATGGATGAATTGGAAGAAACCGAAGACAAAGGTGAGAAAGCTCATTGGACTCGTGTTCCACCGGTGAAAGCATATGAATCGGGCTACTCACGTAAAAGTTACTGGAGGATATTCAAAAGCCCCACACTACACAGAGCCCTTGGAAATTTCTATTGGAGTTCCCAAGGGCTAAAAGTCTATTATCCCGTGATGAAACTTTGCGTCAGCCATCTTAATTGAACCGCCGTATACCGGCCGGTATGCACGGTGGTGTGAGAGGTCGGGGGTTAGTCACCCCCCTACTTCAAGAAATGCAGAGTGGTTATGGAATGAGTGTTGTTTTTACTTTTCCATTTGCAATTAAGTGGGATACAGTTACCATTTCCCCTTTATTTTGAATCAAAGCGAGTACTTCAGGCAATGCCTTGGCTGTTTGGGTTGCTGCATCGGAAGCATGCATGAGAATTATGTCACCCTTTTTCACCTTGCTGACGTTTTTGACAATTTTTTGGACACCGGGATTTTTCCAATCTTGCGAGTTCAGACTCCAATGAACCATAGTCAGCCCCATATCATCAGCGATTTCCAACGTTCGTTTATCAAAGTGTCCCGTCGGAGACCGAAGAAGTTCCACCTCCTGGACATCCAGTTTTTTTAACACCTCCAGCGAACGGTTGATGTCCCGCCGTATCTGATCATCCTCCAGCTCAGTATAATCTTCATAGGCATATCCAAGACTCCCGATTTCATATCCCATCTCCTGTATGTCTTTTACTGTTTCCGGATGTCTTTCCGCCCAAGCGCCGGAAAGAAAGAAAGTGGCAGACTGAACCTTTTGTTTTTTGAGTACTTGTAAAATGGGCTCGGCCTGAACATCTCCCCAGCCGATATTAAATGTCAAGGCAATTCCATTTTCCCCTTTATAGATGGCGCGGGGCTCCTCTTTGGCGGATAGGACGGGAAATTGAACAATGGATTGCGAAAAATAAAAGAGTGCAGTGAAAAATGAAATAATAACAATCAGGATGGCCTGCTTGACCTTCCGTCCACTTACAGTTAAGAAAAAATTCATTTGATCCTCCTCTTTCCTCCATCCTTGTACAATCTATGCTGAAACCGTTGGGCTGTATGCCTAAAAGTGAAGTATGAACCAAAGCATTTTGGGGATAGCTATAAATACTAAAAATCTCGGACGAGGTGTTATCATGCACGGAATGCTGATTTCCGAGCAGGAAAAAGAGGAAATTGTGTACCTGCTTAAACGTGAAATGGATGAAATTTTATTTGACTTAAGAAACGAGCATATTGAAAAAATGGTTAAAGAGGCAATGGAGGATAGATACAAAACACTTTTTTCGCTGTTCAAGCGGGTGGCGTCCCATAAAGAATGTATGAAATATATTTTTCCTGCGCGCGGAATAGAGGAAAGAAAGTAAAAAAATTCCTTGACACGAAGAAGGAACAGTTGATATATTATCTTCAGCCATTTTTATTACAGGGGTCTTGAATATTTCTATAAAATCATTATAATTAAAGTTGTCTTCTTTAATAAGCAAATATTCCGCAGTAGCTCAGTGGTAGAGCTATCGGCTGTTAACCGATCGGTCGTAGGTTCGAATCCTACCTGCGGAGCCATGCTTCCATAGCTCAGTTGGCAGAGTGCATCCATGGTAAGGATGAGGTCGCCGGTTCAAGCCCGGCTGGAAGCTTACTCTATAAACGTTGATATAAAGCGATTCTCGGAAAATTCGGGAGTCGCTTTTATCTTTCCAACGGACCCAAATGCCGACATTTTGACGGCGAAACGTGATAACTAAATGTTTTTTGATGATTTTTATTGCACTTTATTGTCTCGGAAAAGAGCATCGTCTAATTTTGCTGTGGCGAGTTCATCTGCCTGTTTTAAAGCATGTCCATAAACATTCATTGTCGTTTTTATATCAGAGTGACCCAATCGTTCAGAAATAATTTTTGCATGAACGCCCTCATTGATCAGCAGGGTGGCCGACGTGTGTCGCAGGGCATGAATGTTTATATATTTGAGGCCATGGCGCTTAATAAATCTTTCTCACCAATTTTTCATTGATTCCGGATGGTACGGCTTGCCGTTTTCGTCTGCAAGCAAAAAGTTGTACTTTCCACCTTCCCATAATTCCTCAGCAGCAAGTCGTTCCTTTTTGCGCTGCAACTGCAACTTTTTAATCGGCTTTATAAGAGACTCGGACAAAACTATGTCCCTTTGGCTCGAGGTCTTGTTTCCTTTCCTTATTTCGTGCACCTGGTACCCTTTACCCTTGGAATACGTCAAAGCCTGTCTAACGCGAACTATGCGCTTTTCAAGATCAATATGCTTAAATTCCAATCCAAACAGCTCAGAACGCCTCATGCCGGTTGTGATAGCTAACTTAATGATTATCTGCCAGTGGGGGACATCCGTTTCAGATTCCAAGCATTTTAAAAGGTGACTTGCTTCTTCTAATGAGTAGACTTCTACTTCTTTATATTCGACTCTGGGCTTGTCTACTCGCTTCACTGGATTTTCCTGTACGATTCCTAATTTGACCGCAATATTAAATATGTTGTTCAGGATCCTGTAATTCAAAAAGATAGTCGATGAAGATAATTTGCCAGGCTTGCCATCCAGTCGCATCCCGTCTTCCTCTAAATTGTGCAGAAAGTCCAATATGTGCTTAGGCTTCACTTGATCCATTCGCAAATACTGGAAGGCAGGGAGTATCCTAGCTTCCAAATAAACCTTATGGCCTTCCAGTGTGACGTGGGAAAGGTGCTTTTCCGCATATTTTGGCATCCACACATTATTAACAAACTCCACAAAGTTAATCTTTTCAGGGTCATAATAACCCTCGCCAGTGACTTCAGCTACAAACCGGGACAGCTTTGTTTCTGCTTCTCTGGAGCCCCTGGCTATTTCTTTCTGTAATTCGATTGCGTTTCGTCTTTCCTGTTACCGGGATCCACATAGCTGCCGAGATCCATTTCCAGCTGCCATTTGTTGTTTCCTCTGAACCTTTTTGCCGAAGGTAGTGATTCTGTCCTTGGTAGCGGTAGCTTATTCAATTGATACGATCATGGGAGACGCACACTCATAAGGGATGCGGTCATCTTTTTTAAATAGCCAATGAGCTTTTAAGTATTTTGGAAACAGTCTGCAAGACCGGTTTGCCAATTCCTGACGTACTGAAAAAAACAGTTGAAAAGTTAAACGATAAGGGCGACGCATAAGCTGCGCTCATTTTTATTTTAAAGAGGGAGGAATTACAATGACAAAAATATTTTTTGATCCAGGTCATGGCGGTAAAGATCCAGTAGCAGTTGAGAATGGATTACGTGAAAAGGACTTAACTCTTGATAACTCTAAACTCATCGAGTTGATTTTGATGAATGGATACCAATGTGTAACAGTTAAGCTTAGCCGTACAGGGGACCAAACGCTCTACCTTAAACAGCGTACTGATATGGCAAACTCTTGGCGAGCTAATTACTTCTTATCCCTTCACATAAACGCTGGTGGAGGGCTAGGATTCGAATCATTCAGCTACAACGGCAGTTATAACGGAAAAGCGGAAACAAACAGGAATCAAAACATTATACACGACGAGATCATTAAAGCGACAGGTTTAAAAGATCGAGGTAAGAAAGAAGCAAATTACCATATGGTCCGCGAGTCATGTATGCAGGCGTGTCTGACCGAATCAGGTTTTATCGACAATGCTGCTGATGCAAGATTGTTAAAGCAATCAGCGTTCTTAGACAAAGTGGACAGGGGCCATCAAAATGGATTGGCAAAAGCGCTTGGTCTGAAAAAAGGTTACTCCTAACCGGCTACAAAGCCATCAAAGCCAGCTCCATCAAAAAAGCTACATCGAGTACAACTTGGAGCATTTTCGGATCAGAAGAATGCCGAGAAGTTGGCCAATGAATTAAAGATAAAAGGATATGACGTGTATATTACAAAACAGGCCCGGCGCTCCCTGTCTTAGTTTTTTGGTATACATAATATCGGCGTTCTTACTCATGATTGCTGGACAATTCTCTGTAAAAATATTCCCTCATGAATTTTGTAAAGTGACGATAAAGTTATTTTAATCTCTGGGCTTCTTTATTAGCTGATCTGTATTTTTGGTAAAAAATCATTTGTTACTGCCAGATTAAAGCTTCAAGAAAGAATCCGTAAATAGGGTATCAACCGTTTTTCCAAAATGGTAGCGGCTATTCAATACATAGGGGACACGTTTCGGATGACTTCAACCCTTTCTTAAAGTTGAGTTCCTGATACACTTCAGGAAACATATTTTCTATAATAAAACAAATATATTTTTTATGGCAATATATTCAAAAATGAAAGAAAATTTCAAATTTGAATAATATTTTATAAATAATACCCCTAAATAAGGGGTGAACAGTTGGCAAGAATTTTGCATATTTAAATAATTGAAAATATGGAAGGAGGATTTTTTATGCCGATTAATGATCCTAAAACTTTTAGGGACAAGACCGAGGATTGGGCTCCATTTTTTGCAAAAAGAAGACAGGCTGAATTGTCAAAGTTGTTAACTGAGGAAGTTATCGAGGAACACCGCCTCAATCCAAGAGGGAGTGCAGATGCTCCACATTCAAATGAGCTACATGAAATTTTAAACTACATGCGGATGTCACCTATAGAAGGAAGAAGCTTTGTATATGTAATGGAACCATACAAAAAATATGCAATTGGTGAAATGACATCACGTGGAGAACTTGCCAAGATCTCGGATCATCCGATTTACTCAACAGAAGAAGAAGCTGTACATGCAGTTTTCCTATTGCGACTAAAGCAATTAGGGATAATTTCAAATGAAAAAGTGGAGGTGTAAGATATGTCACGTATTTTTATAACTGGGTATTGTGACCGACCAAATGTCGCTCCCGGAGAGTCTTTAGATTTTTTTGTCAATACTGAAATCGAAGGAGAATATCGTGCAGAATTAGTACGTTTATTCCATGGTGATTTAAATCCTGATGGGCCTGGCTACCAGGAAGTTGTAATTGATTCTAATATAAATGGTACATACAGGGGTATTAAACAGGAAACCCAGATTGGTGGTTATATTGAATGCAGCGACAACAATGGTTTATTAAATGGTAAAGATGGTCTTACTTTACAATGTTTTATTTGGCCCACAACACCGGAAAAACGGCAAGGTATTATTAGTAGGTGGTCAGATAATAGTGGAAAGGGCTGGGCGCTCTTAATTGAGGACGGACATTTGGTCTTTGTAGTAGGAGATGGAAAAAATGAAAGTCGGGTGAAATGTCCTCAACCTTTATTTCCTGAAGTTTGGTATTCTGTAGTTGTTCGACTTGATGTGGCTAATCAGTTAGTGTCTATATCTCAAGTGGCGAAAGTTAATAGCGTAAATAGCCGTGTTGGTAGAGTGGCAGCAATTGAATCGGATGGTCAAGTAACAGAAAAGTTTACAACCATTCCCGCTGATGCAGGAGTACCAGTTATCATAGCAGGGTTATCTAGAGATTCTAATTCAAATAAAGTTGTAGCTAACTATAACGGAAAGATTGATGCACCAAAATTGTATAGTCGTCCTCTAAATGATAAAGAGGTGGAACAGCTACAGGACGGATCAACGGTTGGTGGGGCAGTAGCTGCTTGGGATTTTGCAGAGGGTATAACTGAAAATGGTATTCCAACAGATTTAGTATATGATGTAACAGGGTCAAATCTTCATGGACGTTGTATAAATCAACCTGACCGTGGAATGACAGGTTGGAACTGGAAAGGTCGTGAAGAGCATTTTATCCATGCACCTGAAGAGTACGGAGCCATTTGGTTTCATGAAGATTCACTGGATGATTGCAGGTGGCAAAAGTCATTCTCACTGCAAATACCTTTGGATATTAAAAGTGGAGCATACGCAGTGAAAGTTGAAAAAGATGGACATTTTGATCATATTCCTTTTTTTATAACTCCGCCGCAGGATACAGCAACGGCAAAGGTAGCAGTGCTGATACCGACTTTAAGTTATATGGCTTATGCTAACACACAGGTTATGCAAAATGCTGCTGTTGGGCAAGCCATAATGGGAATTATAACTACTCTTGATGACAGAGATTTAGAATTAAATGAACGAAACATGTATGGTCTTTCTACCTACGATTATCACGTGGATGGTAGAGGAGTACAATATAGTACATGGCGCAGACCAATATTAAACATGCGCCCAACATATAGACATGAATTTGGATCAGTCTGGCAATTTCCTGCAGATCTTCACCTTATAGATTGGTTCAAAGCTATAAATATTGATTGTGATGTTATTACTGATCATGATCTAATAAGAGACGGCGCAGAGTTGTTAAGCAAATATAAGGTAGTTGTAACGGGATCACATCCGGAGTATTATACCGGCGGAATGTTAGATGCTTGGGAAGAATATATCAATACTGGTGGGCGTGCATTATATCTAGCTGGTAATGGATTCTATTGGATAACGACCGTTCATCCTGAAAAACCATGGCTCATTGAGGTGCGTAAGGGAGAAAGTGGAGATCAGGCTTGGCGTGCTAGACCAGGTGAACTATATCATAGCACTACTGGTGAGCGTGGTGGGCTATGGAGACACCGTGCTAGAGCTCCACAAAAGATCTGGGGCACAGGGTATGGGTCACACGGTCTTGATGTCTCAGTAGGATATTATCCTATGCCGGATGCATCTGATCATCGATTAGAGTGGATATTTGATGGGGTCAATAAAGAAGAAATCATTGGAGATTTTGGTCTAGTGAACGGCGGGGCAAGTGGGTTAGAAATGGACAGGATTGATTATGCCCTTGGTACACCACCGAATACGATGCTATTAGCTTGTTCAAGCGGACACTCAGCAAATGCAATGCTTGTCCCAGAAGATCAGTATTTTGCCTATCCCGGGTTGAATGGTAAAGAGAATCCTCTGGTTAGGGCAGATATGACATATTTTACATCCTACAACGGTGGTGCAGTATTTAGCGCTTCTTCAATGGCATGGTGTGGTAGTCTTTCTCATAACAATTATAATAATAGCGTTTCTAAAATTACAGAAAATATTATACGAAGATTTTGCTCAGACCAAGTTCTTGAAGAAGTTCTTTAACTTAAAACGAGACTTATTAAGTATAAACACATTATGCAATTAGAGGCTGGGACAAAACCCAGTAAATAAAAAGAGTGGCATCCACCAACATAAGTTGCTGTAGATGCCACTCTTTATGTGTTTTAGCGAGTAAAAAAGGATACCTTCTGATAGAATTAAAGTCACCACAACCATAATTAATCGGAGGTATCCTTATGTTTAAAGATTATAACATGAATCAGGTTGTTTTGCCGCTGGATTTGGAAATAAAACTACAGGAAAATGATATTGCCTATGCCGTCAACGATGTGGTGGAAAGCATTCCAGATGAAGCATTCACTGTTTTTGTGCGGGAAACCGGCTGCCCTGCCTATCACCCGCGGATGATGATGAAGATTATCCTGTGCGCCTACACTCAGTCTGTTTTCTCGGGAAGAAAGATCGAAGGGCTGCTTGGGGACAGTGTGCGTATGATGTGGTTGGCCCAAGGGTATGAACCAAGCTACCGCACCATTAATCGTTTTCGCGTCCATCCCGAGGTCAAAGAGCTGCTGCGCCAGTGCTTTGTCCAATTCCGATGCCAGCTTGTACAGGAAAAGCTGATCGATGAAGAGGCGATTTTTATCGATGGCACCAAAATCGAAGCCAACGCCAATAAGTTTACGTTTGTCTGACGCAAGTCTGTTGAAAGATACAGTGCCAGCCTGGTGGAAAAATCCAATCAAATGTATGAGGAATTGCTGGAGCACGAGGATCATTCCGGAAATTGAACGGGAAAGATCGGAGGAACTGTCCATCAAGGAATTGGCCGAAGTAGTCGAAAAGCTCGATGAGACGGTGGAAGACTAAAAAAATAGAGGATATGAGCGAACGGAAGCGCTTGCGCTCCACACGCAAAACCCCCTAAACAATACCGCAAGCAATTTAAGGACTTTTTGGAGCGAAAGCAGAGATACAAACAATACATACCGAAAAGAGAAGAAAAAGAAATTTAAGGACAACCCCTTCCATTCCGCCAACTGGGAATACGAGAGGGGAAAGCGACTCTTTCACCTGTCCGAATGGCCAGAAGGTGACGTTCCGGTACCTATCCAATCGGACCGACCGGCGTGGTTTCACCCGGACGTTTAAAGTCTAGAGTGTGAGGACTGTTCAGATTGCCCGCTTCGTTCCCAGTGTACCAAAGCCAAAGAAGGACATAACCGGCAAATCAGGTACAATGTAAAATGGGAACAGCAAAAAGAATATATCAGACAGCAGCTTTCAGAAGGGAAAACTGGGGAGATCTACGGGAAACGCAAAATCGACGTGGAGCCAGTCTTCGGATTCCTGAAGGCTAATTTGCGTTTCACCCGTTTCTACGTAAGAGGGAAAAAGAAGGTGAACAATGAATTGGGATTTGCGCTTATGGCGGTAAACTTGAGAAAGTTCACCGCTATGAGCACCTAAGGCGATCTGAAAGAGCAAAAGCCAACAAAAAAAGTTCCGGCCATCAAAAACCGATGATCGGAACCTTTTTTCTTTATGTGTGGCTAGTTATGTCCCAGCCTCGCTCTGAGGCTGAAAGCCTCTGTTCACTGGCCAGATTTGAAAGGGCAGAAAAATTATTGGAATAATGTTGCTATCTTTCTAGATTGCGACAATGTTTATTGGATACTAAAAAGCTTTTTAATAATCGGATCATGCGGCTTTCGTTGTTGTCCCCATCTTTTAATGACATAAGCATCATGGTGAGTTCAAGTTTATCTTCAAGGAGGATTGCATTAAATTTTGCAACATCCATTTTCATAATTAGAACCTCCAAAACCATGTCCAAATTATGCCGGCCAATTTTTTGTTTTACATTAAGTTAAATTTGTGTATAATAACTTCAGGATATGATTAAATAAACCGTCCGACACTCATTTGATCTACGTTAACTCATACATTGAGCCCATCATGGGAAGGGTTCAAGCCCGGCTGGAAGCTTAGAGACAGGCAGAGGGCTCCCGTCGATGCGGGAGCCCTGATTAATATAAATTTTTACCAGCCATAACCAACATATGCAGATCCAACGATGATTAAGAGGATAAACAACACAACAATCAGCGCAAATCCTGCACCATAACCCGCACTCATATATAAGGCACCTCCCTGATTTGGTAGGATTGATTAACATTTTATGAAGGAGCCAGCCTTAAGTGCAGATCAGACAAAATTTGATAGGAAAATGTGCGAATACCCAGTTGGAAAGTGCTTGAAACTTAGGGAATTACCCGTCAATCTGAAAAACCTCGAAATTTATCAAAATATGTGTTGACAAGTTGGTTGGCATTCACTATACTCTTTATTGTGCTTAAAAAAATGGCCCCTTGGTCAAGCGGTTAAGACACCGCCCTTTCACGGCGGTAACACGGGTTCGAATCCCGTAGGGGTCACCATTCTTACTTTTTAATGATGAAGCATCACAAAGCTCCGCTCACCTTAAAATTGGGAGGAGCGAGCAGAACAAGGAAGCGATGGAGAGAGGGAAGGAGCGTACATTAGTACGTGACTGACCGAGCGAATGAAGCTGACGCAGTTATGCGAAGCTCATCACAATTTTATAAAGGATGGTATGCTAAGGGCGCCTTATTACGTCCTGCGCAACGCATGCACTGGTACATCCTGTATGTCGGAGGATTAGCTCAGCTGGGAGAGCACCTGCCTTACAAGCAGGGGGTCGGCGGTTCGAACCCGTCATCCTCCACCATTTATATAAATATGGTATGCCGGCCTAGCTCAATTGGTAGAGCAACTGACTTGTAATCAGTAGGTTGGGGGTTCAAGTCCTCTGGCCGGCACCATTTTTTATTTTGCCAATTTTGAGGTGGGGTAGCGAAGTGGCTAAACGCGGCGGACTGTAAATCCGCTCCCTCCGGGTTCGGCGGTTCGAATCCGTCCCCCACCACCATTTTTTTACATAAATAGGAATGTTCATGAGAATTACGGGTAATATACTTAATGTGTTTTTAGATTGATGGGCTATAGCCAAGCGGTAAGGCAACGGACTTTGACTCCGTGATTCGCTGGTTCGAATCCAGCTAGCCCAGCCAAGAGCCATTAGCTCAGTTGGTAGAGCATCTGACTTTTAATCAGAGGGTCGCAGGTTCGAATCCTGCATGGCTCATTTTTTTATTTTATATATTGACGGGGCCTTAGCTCAGCTGGGAGAGCGCCTGCTTTGCACGCAGGAGGTCAGCGGTTCGATCCCGCTAGGCTCCATTCATTGAAAACCTTGCTTTTTTGCAAGGTTTTTTTATTGGCGCGCGCCCGGCAAGCCGTTAATTGCTGGTTGGTGGAAGTCCAACCTGAGTAAGTGCCAAGACGCTCAGTAGCTGACAGGCAACTAGTGGAGAAATCCTAAGGTTCAAGCCCTGAGATAAAGTAACTCCCTCAAAAGAGAAGGAATGGCCGCAAGGCAGCATCAACGTGACCGAAGAACCAGCATTAAAAGAGAAAGAATGGTCGCCAAGGGAAGTTCAACGAGCACGAACAAGCTGCGCCTTCTGCATATATATTCACTTTTATGTCCAGTTGAGTCATAGGCCGCTCTAAAGATAGAATAAATGCAGAGAAGAGAGAAAGAAGGAGCGAGCTTATGAGGAAGAAACTGTCGATTGTTGGCGTCCCCATGGATCTGGGGCAGTTACGAAGAGGCGTGGATATGGGACCGAGTGCCATGAGGTACGCAGATGCCGTCAAACGGTTGGAGCGCCTTGGTTATGAGGTAGAAGATTTGGGTGATATTACAATTCAAATTATAAAAGATGATAAAAATATGCAGCCCTCCCTAAGAAACTTTAAATCTATTATAAAAGCTGCTTCCCGCTTGGCAGATTGTGTGGATTCCATTATACAAAAAGACAGATTTCCCCTGGTACTTGGGGGTGACCACAGCATTGCCATTGGAACACTGGCCGGTACAGCCAAGCATTATAAGAAACTCGGTGTCATTTGGTTTGATGCCCATGGTGATTTAAACACTGATGAGACTTCTCCATCAGGAAATATTCACGGGATGCCGCTTGCGGCCAGTCTCGGTTTTGGACATCCTGACCTGACTGGGATTGGGGGATTCCAACCGAAGGTAAAGCCTGAACATGTGGTTATTATTGGGGCCCGCGACTTGGATCGCGGCGAAAAAGATTTAATTAAGGAGCATTCCATTAAAGTGTATACAATGCATGAGATTGACCGCCTGGGAATGACAAAAGTCATGGAGGAAACCATTGCTTACCTGAAAGAGAAGACCGATGGAGTTCACTTATCCCTTGATCTCGACGGCCTGGATCCGGATGATGCACCGGGAGTCGGGACGCCGGTGATAGGAGGCATCAGTTACCGTGAAAGCCACTTGGCGATGGAAATGCTGGCGGAATCTGAAATTGTCACATCTGCAGAGTTTGTGGAAGTGAATCCCATTCTTGATGAGAAAAATAAAACAGCAGAAATCGCTGTTGCTTTAATGGGATCTTTGCTTGGTGAGAAATTGCTTTAAATAAGGATTTAAATAGTTGAATTAACACTAAAAGCAGCGGTTTGCCTATGAACCGCTGCTTTTGTGGTTTAGGAGCCGTGCAGCTGACTCCTCGAATTGGGGCGGGCTTCATGATTTTCTATTATCCAACACAGTCAGTATATTAAAGGAACCAAACCTATTTTGCTTAGTTTTTATTGTCAATAAATTGATATTGATTGAGTAATTGATCCAGTTGATCGCTGAGTTTGACAACTCTTTCATCCGCAAAAGATCTTGCAAGCCCCAGTTCAACCATTTCTTTTCTTTGCTTTTCTATTTGTGCCAAAAGCTTTTCTTGTTCGCTAGTCATGATTAATCCCTCGCAAATACTGTTAATTGTTATTTGTTTATCCATTTTTTGAAAAATTAAACCACTTCGATTTTCATCAATTTCTTTGATATGATAAAAACGTGAAACCTTTTAGATAAATGTACGTATATAAGAGAACCGCGCTGGCGGGAGGGTTAAATGAGAATGGATGAGCTGGTGAAACAAAGAATTAGGCAAGTGTTAAAAGGGGATCAAGAGGCATTTGGGGAAATTGTAGAATTGTATAAAGATAAAATTTTTTCCCTGTGCTACAGAATGCTCGGCAACCGCCATGAAGCGGAGGATATTGCACAGGAAGCATTTGTCCGAGCTTACGTCAATATTGAAAGCTTCCATCTGAACCGTAAATTTTCCACTTGGCTGTATAGAATTGCCACCAATCTTTGCATCGACCGGATCAGAAAGAAGAAACCGGATTATTTTCTTGATGCGGAAATTGCAGGGACTGAAGGGTTAACCTTGTATTCACAGCTGGCAGCGTCGGAAAAAACTCCTGATGCCGAGGTGGAAACGCTGGAACTTCAGGAAACGGTACAAAAAGAAATATTGGGATTGCCTGATAAATACAGGTCAGTCATTATTCTTAGATATATGGATGACCTCTCTCTCAATGAGATCGCGGAAGTGCTTGAAATGCCTTTGGGAACGGTAAAAACCAGAATTCACCGCGGGAGGGAGGCGCTTCGTAAAAGATTGCACAAGTTGTAAGAAAGGTGAGAAGGAAATTGAAGACTTGTTCTGAAGAGATCGTTCTTTATATGCATGATTATTTGGACGGGGATCTGGCGCAAGAGCAAGAAAAGGAATTAAAGGGACACTTGCAAAAGTGCGAGGCTTGTCAGGCTTATTTTCAAGAGCTGAAAAGAACAGAAGTCTTAGTGAAAAGTGTCTCAAGATTAGAAGCTCCTGCTCACTTTACGAACCAGGTGATGGCGCGTCTTCCAAAAGAAAAGAAAACGGTTGGTTTTAAGCGCTGGTTCAGACATCATCCTATGCTTGTAGCTGTATCACTATTTTTGCTGTTGATGTCGGGTGCCTTGGTCAGCGGCTGGAAGAGTGACCAGCAATTTGCTTTTACGAAAAAACCTAACCTTGTTGTCGAAGAGAACACCGTCATTGTCCCGAAAGATGAAGTTGTCGAAGGTGACCTTATGGTTAAAAACGGGAACTTGAGAATTGAAGGGGAAGTGCACGGAGATGTTACGATCATCAATGGTGAACAATTCATGGCATCTGCAGGGAATGTGACAGGTGAAATAGAGGAAATAGATGCAATGTTTGAATGGATTTGGTATAAAATGAAAGAAGGCGGAAAAAAAGTAAGCCAATTATTTAAATCTTGAACCGGACTGCGCTTGCAGTCTTTTTTTACAAGCAGAGATCAAAGGTTTTAGAAAGACAGGAGTTCCTGCCAAACCGCAGGACGTGCGCTTGAGCCGGGCCCATCTATTAAGGAACAGCCTGTATTGAGATTTGTCCCAAGGAGATAGTATTCATGCACTATTGGTTATTGAGAAGTTTTTCCCAAAAGCTCCTGGAGCTGACCGCAGATGTTTATCATATGAAATGAATGTCAGCTGCTTGCTGTAGCTGAACATCTGCCAAAAAAATCATCCTTGATCCTAAGGATTGCACACCCTTAAAAGCGATAATGGGAATTTCCTGGCTTCGGCCGTTGACTGTGTATGTTGCACTGCCCTCCATGAGTGTTTTTATGTTATAATATGCTGGTTATGATGGCAGTTTTGATGTAATACGATATGTTAGCGCTAAATTATAGATGGAGGAACGAGTATGCCGTTTGCCGACCTTTCATTCATGGACTACGTGTCCCGCATCGTAGATATTTTTGTGGTTTGGTACGTGATCTATAAACTGCTCATGATTATTCGCGGCACAAAAGCAGTGCAGTTGTTAAAGGGTATTTTTGTAATTATCATCGCCCGATTTGTGAGCGAATACTTAAATTTACAGACGATGAGCTGGATTCTGGAAAACGCTATTACATGGGGATTCCTTGCCATTATTATTATATTTCAGCCTGAACTTAGGCGCGCGCTCGAACAATTGGGAAGGGGAAGTATTTTTACTCGAGGCGGCGTTCATGAAGAAGAAGAATTAAAGCAGAGAGTGACGGCCATTACAGAGGCTGTCAGCTATATGGCCAAGAGAAGAATTGGGGCCTTAATTTCCGTAGAACGTGAAACCGGAATGGGTGATTACATAGAGACTGGCATACCGCTTCAATCCAAATTGACTTCACAGCTTCTAATTAATATTTTTATTCCCAATACTCCACTGCATGACGGGGCGGTTGTCATTCAGAAAAGTCAAATTGCCGCTGCCGGCTGCTATCTTCCGCTTTCCGAAAGCCCGTTTATATCAAAGGAGCTGGGAACAAGACATCGGGCCGCCGTCGGGATCAGTGAAGTGACGGATGCTCTGACTATTGTTGTTTCGGAAGAAACAGGAAGTGTCTCGGTCACACAGCACGGTGAACTGTTCAGGGACTTGTCGCCTGAAGAATTCCAGGAAGTCCTGGAAAAAGAGTTGGATGCAAACAAAGCTTCCTCGGTACTTTGGAAAAGAAAGGGGAAGAAGCAAAATGGATAAATTCATGGATAATCCCTGGTTTGTCAGAATTGTATCGATGGCACTGGCCCTTCTCTTGTTTCTGTCCGTACAGGATATGGGGAACAGCAATCAAGGTTCAACGCCAAACGATATGGAGAATAATGAAGTGGAGACCATGACAAATGTCCCGGTGGAAAAATATTATGATACTGAAAATCTGATTGTAACCGGCGTCCCTGATACAATCGAGGTGACCATTGAGGGGCAAAGAAGGTTTGTGGAAGCCGCAAAGCGCCAGCGGGATTTTACGGTATATGTGGACCTGTCGGATTTAAGCATCGGAAACCATCGTGTTCCTATATTATATAAAGATTTTTCTGAAAAGTTGAAAGTGAAGGTAGATCCGGCCTATGTGGAAGTTTCTATTCAGGAAAAAGTGACAGAGGAATTTACGGTAGAAGCTGAATTTAACAATAATATTTTGGCTGAAGGATTTGAAGCGGAGCAACCGGTTGTAGAACCCAATAAGGTCCAAATTACCGGAGGCAAAGAAACGCTTGAAAAAATCTCCTACGTTAAAGCATCCATTGATGCCAAGGGGCTGATCACTCAAACAATAAAAAGAGATACAAAAGTGACTGTCCTTGACCGAGATTTGAACAAGCTAGATGTCTTTGTGGAACCTGAGTACGTATCGGTGACTGTTCCGGTAAATAATCCGAGAAAAACGGTGCCTATCAAATTGAAGCAAGTCGGGTCACCTCCGGATGATCTGGTCATTAAGCGGATGGAAACCGATATTGAAGAAGTAATGATCTTTGGCTGGACAGATGTTTTGCAGTCTATTGATGAAGTCGAAGTCGAAGTAGATATCAGTGAAGTAACGGAAAGCACTGAGTTGGATGTTCCGATAAAAAACCCGGAAGGCATTAACAATATTACTCCGGGAACAGTAAAAGTAAAAATAGTCACAGACAAAGCGAAGGATACTGATGAGACAAATGTCAGCGGCGTGCCCATTGAGAGCAGGGGGCTGGCGGAAGGGCTGGATGTCGAGTTTTTATCTCCTGCAGACGGGGCGGTATCGATCAAGCTTGAGGGCAGGAAAGAGAAGCTGGAGGAATCTCTTGATGCTTTTGAAGTCTACATGAATATGGAGGGACTTCAGGCTGGAGAGCATGAAGTAGATCTGGCAGTAAAAGGACCTGATGATGTGAAATGGGAAATATCAGTAGACAAGGCCAAAGTCCGGCTAACAGATAAATCAGCTTAAATAGCATATGGAATGTTGCCGTAATGACTATTTACATTGGTGAAGGAGCGATACATTCAAATGGGTAAATATTTTGGAACAGATGGAGTAAGGGGAGTAGCCAACGCGGAGCTGACTCCGGAGCTGGCGTTCAAATTAGGCCGTTTTGGGGGCTATGTATTGACGGAAAACGCAGAGCAGCCCAAAGTGATCATCGGCCGGGACACTCGGATTTCCGGACATATGCTTGAAGGAGCGCTAGTGGCAGGCCTCCTTTCCATCGGTGCAGAGGTCATGCGCCTTGGTGTGATTTCCACTCCAGGCGTGGCCTATTTGACGAAGGCTCTTGGTGCGCATGCAGGGATTATGATCTCGGCATCGCACAATCCGGTTCCTGACAATGGAATTAAATTCTTTGGCCCGGACGGCTTTAAGCTGTCAGACGAAGAAGAAGAAAAGATTGAAGAGCTGCTTGATATGGACGAAGATCAGCTTCCCCGTCCAACTGGTGCTGACCTTGGCAGGGTTGATGATTATTTTGAAGGCGGGCAGAAATATATACAATTCCTTAAACAGACAGTGGATGATGATTTTACTGACATCCATGTGGCACTGGACTGTGCAAACGGCGCAACGTCTGCTTTGGCTACCCATTTGTTCGCTGATCTTGACGCCGACACGTCTACAATGGGTTCTTCTCCAAACGGCCTGAACATCAATGACGGTGTGGGTTCCACCCATCCGGAAGCTCTCGCTGCTTTTGTAAAAGAGAAGAAAGCTGATATCGGCTTGGCATTCGACGGAGACGGAGACAGGCTCATTGCGGTGGATGAAAATGGCGAGATTGTAGATGGAGACCAAATTATGTACATATGTGCAAAATATATGAAAGAGGAAGGCATGCTAAAGAAAGATACTGTTGTTTCTACTGTCATGAGTAATCTCGGTTTTCATAAGGCAATGGAAGCCGCTGGCATGAACAGTGTGCAGACAGCAGTGGGCGATCGCTATGTTGTAGAAGAAATGAAGAAAAATGGCTATAACTTGGGCGGAGAACAGTCGGGACATATTGTATTCCTAGACTATAATACAACAGGAGACGGGCTGCTGACGGGTCTTCAGCTGGTCAACATTATGAGAATGACGGATAAACCCCTCTCTGAGCTGGCGAAAGACATAGTCAAATATCCGCAAAAGCTTGTCAATATCAAGGTGAGTGACAAACACCATGTAACTGAAAATGAAAAAGTGAAAGCTGTCATTGATGAAGTGGAAAGCGAAATGAACGGAAACGGCCGTGTCCTCGTACGTCCTTCCGGTACAGAACCGCTCGTACGGGTGATGGTCGAAGCGCAGACGGAAGAAGCCTGCCACCGGTTCGTGCAGCGGATTGCTGATGTGGTTGAGGCGGAAATGGGCTTGAAAGAATAGGATTAAAAGATGCATGGGATTTCCATGCATCTATTTTTCAAACAGTACCTTGCATTATACAATACTATATGATAATCTATAATTGCATAAGGATATTTTTTTAGTATCAGTACTGTATATTGATTAGTAGTAAATGTTGAACAAAAGGGGTGATTAAGGTTGAATGTGCAATTTAAGAAAGGTGTATTGGAACTTTGTGTTCTCGCTTTATTGGATCAACAAGACCGCTATGGCTATGAGCTTGTTCAAAAGATTTCCAAGCAGATTGCCATTTCTGAAGGATCCGTTTATCCGCTATTGAGGCGGTTGACGAAAGAGGGGTTTTTCAGTACTTATTTAAAAGAGTCCACGGAAGGTCCCTCCCGTAAGTATTATAAGCTGACGGATCAGGGGAGAGACCATCTATACCATTTGATCGAGGAGTGGAAGGAGTTCACGAATGGGGTCAATCAATTATTGAAAGAGGGTGTGGAGTCATGACGAAAGATCAATTCGTCAGCAGTCTAAGTTTGGCATTAAAAAGGCTTCCTGTGGAGGAAAGGGAAGACATCATCCGTGATATAGAAGAGCATTTTGCCTTTGGTCTGGAAGAAGGGAAAACTGAGGAACAGATCGCCGAATCTCTAGGTTCCCCACAGCATATGGCAAAGGAAATATTGGCATCTTACCATCTTGACCAAGTGGAAACAACAGCTACTGCAGGAAATGTTTTTCGGGCAGTTTGGGCAGTCGTGGGCTTAAGTTTTTTCAATGTAGTAATCGTGCTGGGCCCTTTTCTTGCCATCTTGGGAATCTTGGCTTCCGGGTGGATTTCAGGAGCGGCTTTCACTGTCACCCCATTGATGTTTTTGTTGAGTATTGTGGTCTTTCCGGCTTCGTTCGAATGGTTTGATCTATTTTTCACTCTTCTCCTGTCCGGATTGGGCCTTTTTATCGGAATCGGCATGTATTACTTGACAAAAGTTATATTTCGGGGATTTGTCCGCTATCTGAAATTCAATACAAGGCTTGTCAAAGGGGGACTGAAACATGAGCCTGCTTAAAAAATTAGTCATTGCAGCAAGTGTGCTGCTTGTCACCGGAATCATCGGAAGTCTTGTGACACTTCCATCCAAAATGGCAGCTGAAGATGTTACAGAAGTGAAGAATTTGCCGGAAGGCCCATTCTCCAATATTAAAGTTCACGCAAATAATGCAAAAATTGAGCTGCTGCCGGTTAGTAATCACTCGGCGACAGCTGAGCTCTCAGGCATGGATGAAAAAAAGTATCGTTTTCATGCGGACGTAAAAGACGACACATTGGTTATAGAAGTGAAAGATAAGCGAAAGTTATTGTTTGAAATGGACTTTATGTCAGACCGATCGATAAAAGTATTAGTGCCTGAAAAGGATTATCGTTTGATTGAGTTAAAGAGTGATAATGGAAGAATTGAGACCAAGAGCATGACGGCAAAGGAGCTGACTGCAGAAACAAACAACGGAAAAGTCAAAATGGATGATGTCGAGGCCTTAACGGTCCGCGCTGAATCTGACAATGGACGGATAGAAGCAAGGAATATCAGGTCTTCCTCATTCCAAGCCCGCACAAACAACGGCAGGATCGAACTGGAAGATGTGGAAGGGACGATACGGGCAGGATCAAATAATGGCAGGGTCTCTCTTGCTTCAGAGGAAATAGACCGCGATATTGAATTGACGACAGATAATGGAAAAATTGAGATTTACACAAAAGAAGAACCGAAGAATGCCGCATTTCATGTAAGTACGGGGAATGGAAAAATTGAGATTTTTGATGAATCGTATCGGGGGTCTGTCCTGCATGGAAAGGGTGATCATACGATCACGTTAAATAGCCATAATGGAGATATCACAGTCAGCAGATAGTAAAGAGTAACCGCCGGGTGAATGCAGGACCGGCGGTTACTTGCTGTTTCCCCTTATTTTTTTAGTTGCTCCTGTGCCATTTTAATCATCTCTCTGACCATATTGCCTCCAATGGGGCCTCCCACTTTTCCTGCCTGTTCAGAGGTCAACTGGCCGTTGTATCCTTTGTTTAGAGGAACTCCCTTTTCTTTTGCGACTTCATATTTTACGTGGTCCGGCTTGGAGGGGTTTACAGGATACCCTTTATCTTTCATAACCCGGGCCTTTAATTGATCCAGGCCTGCTCGAGCCTCCGGTACCAATATTCTTTTCTTTGCCATAGAAAAACCTCCTTTTAGGAATAGTGTTTCCTTGAAGGCAGGGGCTATGCTTTGGCAGGGTTTGTATTTTTTAACCACTTGATCAGCGCGGTTACGATCAAAAGCAAAGTACCGGTAAACAGAAATCCGCCGTTGGCAGACAGCTCCAACGCGCCTGTAACACTGGAACCGGCTACAACCCCGATAGAAAAGAAAGCATAAAAATATCCGTAGGCCTTCCCGCGGTTCCCATCAGACGTGGATTCGATAAGCAGTGAATTGATGGATGGAAAGAGAAAAGCAAAACCTACTCCGTATACAGCCATGCAGATAAACAGCAGCGGCAGATTGTGTGAAAGTCCCAGGCCAATCATGCATATTCCCATCAAGAGCATGCCGAATATTAACGTACTCAATGGTCTTAACCGGTCAAACAGGCGATTGGCGGGCGAGACAAAAATTAAAACAGCCACCACGCCAAAAGTACTTAACAATATTCCGCTGATCTCTGTGCCGCTGCCAAGCGCGTCCACCTTTAATGGGAGCATGTAGGCAAGGACTCCCTGTGAAAACATGAGAAAAAAGGCTCCGGCGAAAGATTTGAGGACCGAAGGGTTCCGAAATAAACGATGTACGGTACGCTTGGTATCCTGCGAAGAGGGGTGCATGGATACCGGGGCCTTTCTTAAAAGAATGACAGCAACCATTGCCAAAGCGAGCATTATTAAAGCGGTGGTCTGCAGTACAGTGACTTCATTCGTCCTGCTGGCCAAAATACCGCTGAATGCCGGGCCGATAATAGCGGCCATTCCGATAAACGCCCCGGATAAAGCAGCTCTTTTTCCTTTTTCGCTTTGGCCCGCTGTGTTCGCCATAAAGGTAAAAGCTGCCGGGATAATAAGGCCGGAATTCAGGCCATGGATAAAACGCACCAACAATAATAGGATGGGGTCAAAAGCCAGCTGGTATAAAAACAAAGAAAAACTGGTCAGCAGCAGGCCCGCAACCAGAAGTAGAAAAGGTCCTTTTTTATCGGTTAAAAAACCCGAAGCGATATTTCCGATCATATTTGTAAAGGAGTACAAACCTACGGCCAAACCCGCTGCGAATGGAGTGGAGCCAAGGGAAACGGCGAGCGGTGTCATAATCGGCAACTGTGAAAACAGATCGAAAAAAGCAAAGAAAATTATTATGTATACAAAAATGCGTATCAAGATGAACACCTCGTTCATGTAATTAAATTCTATTTTCTCTTGTTCCGCTTGATTAGGCAAGAAGTTAGACTTAGGAAAGAAGAAGGGCCGGGCATCAATGAATTGCCAAGCCTTAAAGGAAATTCAGTCATTATACCAATGCCTCGCGGTTTATTTAATCAAGCATGCACATGACGTTTGAATACATCGTGGTTTCGCCGGGAGGATGCATCGGTGCGAGGAGAATAAAGACAATTTTTTCTGGAGGCAAACGATGCCTTTTGGCGCCATGAAGCTGGCTCCATATCCCTTATTTTAACAGAAGCACTCCGATACTTTTGTTCTTGGATGATACCCATGAAAGTGCTACTCTTTTAATAAAGACTTTTCGCTGAAGCATTTAGTATGCCGGAATGGAGGGGAAACATTGAAAGTTTCGTTGTTTATTACTTGTTTGGCCGATGTTTTTTACCCTGAAGTAGGGATGGATGTCGTAGATGTATTAGAAAAAGCCGGGTGTGAAGTGGATTTTCCGGAAGGACAAACATGTTGCGGCCAGCCTGCCTACAGCACAGGTTATTTAGAAGATGCCAAGGCATCGATGAAGGGGATGATCACTGCCTTTGCTGATTCCGAATATGTCGTCACGCCGTCAGGCTCGTGTGCCTATATGTTCAAGGAGTACCCTGCTTTCTTTAAAGGTGATCCTGAATGGGAAAGCAAAGCGAAAATGTTAGCTGCAAAAACATATGAGTTCAGCCAGTTTCTTGTAGATGTTTTAAAGATGGAAGATGTTGGAGCTTCGCTGAGAGGCCGGGCAACGTACCACAAGTCATGCCATATGACCCGTCTTCTAGGTGTAGAGGAAGCACCGGAGAAACTGTTAAAGAATGTGGAAGGCCTTGACATGAAGCCACTTCCACGCAGCCAGGACTGCTGCGGATTCGGCGGAACTTTCTCTGTAAAAATGGGTGATATTTCATCGGCTATGGTGGATGAAAAAGTGGCACACATCAAGGAAACGGGCGCAGACATCCTTGTTGGGGGAGACTGCGGATGTTTAATGAACATCGGAGGACGGATCAAGCGCGAAGGGCTGCCCATTCAAGTGATGCATATTGCTGAAGTGTTGAACAATAAAAAATAAAAGGGAGGAGAGAGCAAATGGGAATCAGAATTGGAAATCTGGCATTTGATGAACGGGCGGAAGAAGCCCTTCAAGATCCTGATATCCAAAGAGCGGTGCCGCCTGCACAGGAACGTTTACAATCTGTTCGTGGCAAGGCAGTGGAGGAGTTGGGCAATTGGGAAGAATGGCGGGATCTCGGTGAAATAATTCGTTCGCATACAATTGAAAACCTTGATTATTATTTAAACGAATTAAGCGAGAATGTGGCAAAGCGCGGCGGGCATGTGTATTTTGCGGAAACCGCTGAAGAGGCAAATCGTTATATTGACGAAGTCATTCGGAAAAAGCAGGCAAAAAAAGTCGTGAAGTCCAAATCCATGGTCACAGAGGAGATCGGTTTAAATCCGGTGCTCGAAAAAGCCGGGTGTGAAGTGGTGGAAACGGACCTAGGCGAATATATTATCCAGTTGGATGAGGATCATCCCTCCCATTTTATCGGTCCTGCTTTACATAAAACAAAAGAGCAGGTTCGGGATATTTTTACAGAAAAACGGGGATACTTGGGCACGGAAAAGCCTGAAGAGCTGACGCAGTTTGCTCGGGAACAGCTGAGGAAGGAATTTTTAACGGCAGATGTAGGGATTACTGGCTGCAACTTTGCCATAGCCAATTCAGGAACCGTCGGCATCGTGACGAACGAAGGAAATGCCAGGTTGTCCACGACCGTTCCGAAAACGCAAATTACTGTGATGGGTATGGAGCGGATTGTTCCGACATGGGAAGATTTTGAAGTGATGGTTTCTTTGCTGTGCCGCAGTGCTGTCGGTCAAAAACTGTCTACGTATGTAACGTGCCTGAGCGGCCCGAAGGCAGAAGGGGAAGCAGACGGTCCGGAAGAATTTCATTTGATCATTGTAGACAACGGGCGCTCCAAGATCCTTGGAACGGAATTCCAGTCGGCACTCCACTGCATCCGCTGTGCAGCCTGTGTGAACGTGTGTCCGGTGTACCGCCATATCGGCGGCCATGCCTACGGATCCATTTACCAGGGACCGATTGGGGCTGTGCTCACTCCGCTATTAGGAGGATACGAGGAATATAAAGAACTGCCCTATGCGTCTTCCCTATGTGCAGCATGTACGGACGTTTGCCCGGTGCGGATTCCGCTGCATGAATTGCTCTATAAACATCGGCAGAAGATTGTTCAAGAGGAGGGCCTGGCCCCTGCCGGTGAAAAATGGGCGATGAAGACATTCAGGACAGTGACATCATCCAGCCGCCTGTATAAGGTGAGTACCAAATCTGCGACTGTCATGCGCGGAGTTATTTCGGGTATGTCAAGGAAAGGGCCGAAGGCCATCCAAGGCTGGACACAGTCGCGGGACCTGCCTTCTGTTGGGAAAAAGAGATTTCGGGATCTGTATAAGGAACGGAAGAAGGGGGCAGGGCAATGAGTGTAAACACCAAGAGCGGAGATGCCCGCGGAAAAATTGCCAATCGCGAGGGCTTTCTCGACCGCTTGGCGAAAAGCTTGGGAAGGGAACGGATCGTGGAAAAACCGATCCGCCCTGAGGAGAAGCTGAAGCCTCAATGGGACGTATTTTCTGATTTATCGCCTGACGAACTGGTCGAAGTATTAAAAAGCCAATGCCAGCTCGTTCACACAGAAGTGATTGAAACAGACAAGGCTCAGCTGGGAGCAGCAATGAAAGAAGCGCTTGATCGCAATCAATGCAAATCCATCGTGACATGGAAGGATCCAAGATTTGCAGAGTTTGGACTGGATGGTGTGCTCAGTCAGGAAGACTATGAGGTGACCGAATGGGATTCGCGTGACCGTGATGCCAGCATCGCTGCAACTGAACGGGCTGACGCTGGTATCACGTTCAGTGACATAACCCTGGCGGAGTCTGCGACCGTTGTCCTTTTTTCCAGCGAAGACAAAGGGCGTTCCGTCAGTCTATTGCCGAAAAATTACATTGCCGTGATTTCAAAAAGCACCATCGTTCCGCGGATCACACAGGCAGCAGCTGAAATTGACCGGCGGATCGCCGCCGGAGAAACGGTGGCCTCCTGTGTCAACTTCATATCGGGACCGAGCAACTCGGCTGACATCGAAATGAGCCTTGTTCTGGGAGTGCATGGCCCCGTGCACGCCACATATATCATTGTAGACGATGCCTAATGATGGCCGATTGGAGTGCGCGCCCTCCCTTTTTTGAGGCGCCGGCGCGCTCCCACTCTCTTATAAGTGCTCCCACTCTCTTATAACTGCTCTAACTCTCTTATAAGTGCCCCAACTCTCTTATAAGTGCTCCCACTCTCTTATAACTGCTCTAACTCTCTTATAAGTGCCCCAACTCTCTTATAAGTGCTCCCACTCTCTTATAAGTGCTCCCCCTCTCTTATAAGTGCTCCCACTCTCTTATAAGTGCCCCAACTCTCATATAAGTGCTCCCACTCTCTTATAAGTGCTCCCACTCTCTTATAAGTGCTCCCCCTCTCTTATAAGTGCTCCCACTCTCTTATAAGTGCTCTAACTCTCTTATAAGTGCTCCCGCTCTCTTATAAGTGCTCCCACTCTCATATAAGTGCTCCCACTCTCATATAAGTGCCCCAACTCTCTTATAAGTGCTCCCACTCTCATATAAGTGCTCCCACTCTCATATAAGTGCTCCCACTCTCATATAAGTGCTCCCACTCTCTTATAAGTGCTCCCACTCTCTTATAAGTGCCCCAACTCTCTTATAAGTGCTCCCACTCTCTTATAAGTGCTCCCCCTCTCTTATAAGTGCTCCCACTCTCTTACAAACTAGCTCTACTTATAATTACTTATGAAGGTCCATGATATAACGCCGGTAGCGACAGGAACCGATGGTCTCTAAATTCATGGAACGTAAAATTCTTGATGCTGTTTTCATATCGACCCGCAAAAACTTACGGCAATCCCGGTTTGTCATTTCCCTCCCCATGATCAAAAACCACTCACGAACTGTCCGCTCATGTGCCTTGTGATCAAGCAATCCGCACGATGCACAGCGCCAGCTCCTTTTTATTTTTACCATGCCTATTACACCACAGCGGAGGCAGATGACTCCTGTTCGGATGTCTTGTCTCGGGATGTTATAAATCTCGCAAACTGGTCTGGGAATGTAGGGCACATGACTTGTTAATAAAATATCAGCCAATTGATTGAATGTGTGCGGGTCAAGTAAAGTTTTCCGGCGTGGAAGCGATTGGATGAAGGAAGCTACATGGCTGGGGAAGAACACGGGGGTTTCAGCTGGAGCTTTCTCGACGATCTGCTTGGGGTAAGCCAATATGACGGCACGGTAAATAGGGATCCGTATTCCTTTGGTTCTAAGCCAAAGCTCAAGCAGGTCACCAGTACGTTCTACTTGCGCAGCAGGGCTTTCAAATCCGTCCACCTCACCGGTATCGCGAGTCCGAATCAGCTGGGGAGGATCATCTTTAAATTCCAAACGGCCAGCAATATTTTTTGCCTCAAACACAATACCGTAAAACCTGGTTAAAAATAAAGAGTCCATTTGAAAAAGGGGAGCGGCTGATAATGAAAGGTCGTGAAGGATGTTATGTTCAAAGGGGAATTTGTGCTTGCGAAGTGTTTTTGCCAAGAGATCTTCACCTGAAATGCCGGCTACAAGAGAAAATTCTTTTGCCGATAATACGGGAACTGCTTCATGTCTTGGGTTCAGACGCTTGAGTGATGCTTGAATCCCTTCGAGCAAAAGCGGTCTCCCCCTTTGTTTGATCTCGCTATTTTTCATATACTTCTCCTTTCTTTACAAGTATGATAACATATCTTGAAAGCGCATTCCATAGAGAAACATTATGAAACATCCCATTTCAAGGTGCTGTTCAATCATTTTACAAAAGTAGGTCATATCAACAATATGAAAATGGTATAAAATTTGCATGAGTAGTCTGTAAAACAGGCAGACTACAGGGGGAATGAATGATGACACTTAAAATTAATGAGGCGAGATTTCTGAGTTATATGGCAAAAAGCTCTTCGATAGGAGCAACAGAAAATAACGGATTAAATCGTTTAACACTGACCGAAGTGGATAAAGAGATGCGCGACCTATATATTGAGCTATTGAAAGAAGCTAAGCTGGAAGTCCGCATAGACGATTTTGGGAATATTTACGGACGCAGGGAAGGGAAAATAAAAAATGCGCCCGTGATCGCCTTCGGGTCGCATTTGGACACTCAGCCATGCGGCGGCCGATTTGATGGAATCTTAGGGGTCATAGCGGGATTAGAAGTCATGCAGACATTGAATGATCACGAGATCATAACAGATTATCCGTTGGAACTGATCAATTTTACGAATGAAGAGGGAGCACGCTTCAATCCACCTATGCTCGGCTCTGGCGGAATAACGGGCAATCTTACAAAAGACTTTATCTATGATGTAAAAGATTCCGACCATGTTCGCTTTGAAGACGCCTTAACAGCCATCGGTTATAAAGGGCAGGAGGCCAATCGTTTAAAAGAAGCAAAAAGTTTCGTTGAGCTCCACATTGAACAAGGCCCCATATTAGATAATGAAAATATTGATATAGGAATTGTCCAAGGCATTCAAGGTCTAACAAGGGTCAATGTTAAAGTGAAAGGGGTTACGAACCATGCAGGCGGTGCAAGAATGAAAGACAGGAAAGATGCTCTTCTTGCAGCTGCGTATATGATGATCGCCGCCAATAAGATGACAGAAGAAATCGAAGGTTTAAGAGTGACCGTAGGGAAAATTGATAACTTTCCCAACGTCATCAATGTAATTCCAGGGTTGGTTGAGTTTGTCATCGATATGAGGCATGACCGGGATGAAGTGCGGCATCAAGCTGTTCAATTGATAGAAGAGCGTTTATATGAACTGGCAACGGAGCATAATGTAAGCTGTGAAGTACATAGAGGATGGGAATACAATATGGTTCCTTTTGATCCATCTGTGATCCAAAAGATTCGAGAGGCCGTCAACGATTTAAACTATTCCGCGATGGACCTCTACAGCGGACCGGGACATGATGCAAAATATATGAGTACATACACTCCGACTGCAATGATTTTTGTGAAAAGCGTTGACGGGGTCAGCCACAATGAGAATGAATGGACAGAAGATGAAGATTTGATCAAAGGGGCAAATGTTTTATTGAACACGGTTCTGGGCCTGGCACAGAAGTAGGATTTTAGGGACTCCAGTGCCTCCCAAGGCTCCCTGCTGATAACGCGGGCAGCACCAGTCATAAAAGGGCCGCAATCCCTCACGCGGCCTCTTCCCGTGTTTCGTGGCGGCCACGATCGGGAAACGAGTTGTTTCAATCTGTAAAAATCTTAATCATTGTATTTAGGCCTCTCCACAAACCCATTTTACCCCCGAATCCAATCCTCATCTGCCGGACCCATCCAACGAAATTGTTCCATCTTAATCCGGCCATGGACATCGATCTCTACTCCTTCTTTGATAAGGAGTTCACGCTGCCGGTCTGCTTTAAAATGGACGACTTCACCTTTCGCGTTCACAACCCGATGCCAAGGAAGGCTATGCTTTGCGCTCATGGAGTGAAGGATCCGTCCAACCTGCCGGGCTGCCCGCGGGTTTCCGGCAATGGAAGCAATTTGCCCGTAGGAAGCCACCCGTCCGGGAGGGATCTCCGATATGGTTTCAATGACTTTTTTTGTGAAATCTTTCATTACCGACACCTCGCCCCCAGTATAGCAAAAGGGTATAATCATGAATAAGAAAGGGGTTGTCTGTATGATGAAGAACCTGGATGAATACCTTGAATTTCATGAGGACCGCTTTGTAAGAAAAAATCTTTTTCAGGAAGGAAAAACTACTGCTTTTCTCTTGAATTTTTTGCCGGGCCAAACCATTCCTCCACACCCTCATCCAAATGCTCATATCTATTTAACGGTCATCCAAGGGAAGGGAACCTGCACAATTGGTGAAAAGGAATTTTTTATGTCTCAAAATGATATGATCCATTGTACGGATGAGCAAATGCTTTCGATTGAAAATACAGGCAATGAACCGCTCAGTATCTTGTGTGTGATGGCAAAGGATTGAACTCTATATCATTGAAGGGTATGTGCTCCAGGCCTCAGCTGGTCATTCAGCGGGGCCCTTTTAGATGTTGCTGAAAAAGTGGAACTTTTTTTGCAGGCCATCCGTAGGAAGAGAGGTAGGGGTGAGCACGATGCAGACAATTTTAACGGTAGAAGGTTTGGGAAAAACCTTTAAACACAACCGAATTATTCAAGACATTTCCTTTGAGGTAAGGAAAGGTGAAATTATGGCGATTTTGGGGCCGAACGGAGCAGGGAAGTCTACCACGATCCGCAATATTATGGGAATTATGTATCCGGATGAGGGATTCGTAAAGTTTCATCATCATCCTTTGGGAGAAATTCCACGCCATACAATCGGTTACCTTCCGGAAGAGCGCGGATTGTATAAAAATGTAAAGGTCATGGAAATGATTTTGTATCTGGCAGAGCTAAAGGATTATCCATTGAGAAAAGCAAGGAGAAGGGCTCTGGAGTATCTTGAAAAGTTTAAACTGGAAGGAAAAGAAAAGGCATCAATTGAGGAATTATCCAAGGGGATGGGGCAAAAGGTACAATTTATCGGTGCGGTGATTCATGAGCCGGATCTCCTTATACTGGATGAGCCATTTTCAGGGCTGGATCCTGTCAGCCAGGAAGTTTTTAAACAAGAAATCACAGAACTTGCTGATCAGGGGACGGCTATTTTACTATCCTCTCACCAAATGAACATGGTGGAAGAAGTGTGCGATCGGCTGTTTATGATTCACCAGGGGACCAAAGTCATTGACGGAACCCTTGAGGAGGTCAAAAATAAATACGCTAATTTCAAATGCACCGTTAAAGGCCGGAATGATGCAGCTCTTCTTGAACAGGTCCCGAGTGTACAGAGGGTAGAAACAAATGGAGATACATCGATCCTATACTTGGCGCAGGATGTGCATATCCCAAGCTGGCTGAAACGACTGCCAGATGAAATGAATGTTTCGGAACTTACCATTGACCGGATTTCCCTTCATGAAATTTTTATAGATGTGGCAACAGGCCGTCATGCCGGGAATGGCACGTTCGAGGGAGGTAGAGAACGTGGGTAAAAGTATGAAAGTGGCCAAGTGGGAAATTAAACGAAATGTAACAAATAAATCTTTTATTATTTCTCTGTTAATGACTCCTTTGATATTTTTGGTGTTCTTTCTGGTCCCGTCTTTTTTCAATTCCGATTCAGAACCGAACAATAACTCCGTAAAGGTTTATGTACTTGATGAGCTAAATCTGTGGAGCCACATTCAAGAACTCGTCTCCAGTCACGAACTGAATTGGGATATAGAAAAGACTGACAATGAAGCCTCGGTACGCAGTGAGTTGAGCAAAACCAAAAAGACAGTGTTTATTCCTTTAACTGAACAATCGTTAGAACAGGGGAAAGTTCCCGTGTATATGAGCGCCGATATGGACAAAGATTTTTTGCTTGAAGCCAACTTGCTTGAAGTGCCACTCAGACAGCTGCAAATGGAACAGATCGGTTTAACGGAGGAACAAAAACTTGTCATGGATCAGGGAATATCTCTGGAGCCTGTTATCGAAAAGTCAGGCAGTGAAAAAAGAGATAAGGACAGTACGGCAGGTGACCCGCTGGAAAGGGCAGTGCCCGGGATATTTGCCGGCGTCATTTTATTTTCCATCGTCATGACAGGAATGATGATCTTTACATCAGCTTCCCAGGAAAAGAAAGAAAAAGTAGCGGAAATTATCTTGTCCTCCGTATCCCCGGGTGACTTAATGCAAGGAAAAATTGTCGGTTATTTTATACTCGGGATCATACAGGTCACTGTCTGGATAGCCGTTGCAATTCCGTTATTCATTTGGAAATTTGATATACCGCTTTTAACATATTTACTTGTTCCTGAACTACTATTGTTGCTGCTCATCTCGTTGGCGGGATACTTATTATTTGCGGCAATTTTTGTAGGGATTGGAGCTACTGTTGAGGATCTGACAGCCACAAGCAATTTTCAGGGAATGGTCATGATGCTGCCCTTCTTGCCGTTGCTATTTATCAGCCCGGTCTTTAATGATCCCAATGGGTTAATTGCTAAAATTACATCCTTTATTCCTTTTACGGCACCTGGTGTTCTGCTCATGCGCTTATCTATTCTGGATGAATGGCCTTGGATAGAACTGATCCTAGCCCTTGTAGTTCTTGCTATAAGTATTTGGGTGATGATGAAATTGGCCGGCAAAGTCTTTAAAGTGGGTATTTTAATGTATGGGAAAAATGCAACACCAAAGGAAATTTGGAAATGGCTGTGGACATAGTTGCTTAGGCAAAGGAAATGATGCAGAACGGCAGGTCCTCTTTAATGGGAAATAATTGAGCATGTTCATAAATTCCACAATTTTATCAGTAAAAAGCGGTTTCCTTATAAAAAGAATTGTTTTACAATAGGGCTAGTGCGTTCGGAGCATATCTGACGGACTGGCTTTTTTATGTTATGATACTTTAGTATGGTAGAGTGAAAAAGGGGAGGAAGAAAAATGAAATTGAGATTGTTTGCCATCAGCATGGCTATATTAATGCTCATCGCTGCCGGCTGCTCAAATAGCTCCAATGAAGGAGCAGAGGGACAAGAGGGCGGAGACGGTTCTGAAGAAACGCTCTCTGTGAAAATGGCCGTTCAGCCATGGGTAGGAAACGGACCGTTTTGGATTGCGGAAGAGATGGGGATTGACGAGAAACACGGAATCAATTTAGAAACGGTTTCTTTTGAGCAGGATTCCGATATGAACGCGGCTTTCGCCTCCGACAAAGTAGACGTTGCCAACCTTGCGACTCACACAACGATTCGGATGAAGGCCAATCAGGACCTGGATATGAAGGCGATTATCTTTATGGATGAATCCCTTGAGGCCGATGCCATATTAGCAACGGAGGATATTCAGTCCGTTAATGATCTCAAAGGACAAAGAATAGCTTTTGAAGAAGGAGCGACTTCCGAATTGCTTCTGCAGCAGGCATTAAGTGAAGAAGGCATGACATTGGAAGATGTGGAAACCGTATTTATGCCGGCGCATCAGGCAGGTCTTTCCATGATCTCCGGTGATGTAAAAACAGCAGTAACGTATGCTCCTTATATCAATGAAGTACTTGATAAGAAAAAAGAAGAAGGGGTGCACTTACTGTATACCGGCGCCAATTCACCGGGCTTGATCAGTGACATTGTTGTAGCCAAAACTTCGTTCTTCGAAGAAAATCCGGAAGTGAAAGAAAAACTTCGCGCAGTGTGGGACGAAGCCCTTCAATATTGGAGAGACAATGATGAAGAAGGAAACGAAATTGTGGCAAAAGGAAGCGGCATTTCTGCAGGTGAGCTGCCGGGTATCTTAAGCGGCTTGAAGTTTTACAACAGTGAAGAGCAGGCGGAAAAAGTCAGCTCCGGTGAGCTGAAAGAGGCTGCAGAAACCATTCAGAAGCTCATGCTGGAAGGCGGCAGCATGGACAAAGAAATCAATGTAGACGAAATCCTTGATATGGAATAAGTGGGTTCAGATGAAGCGGTATCCACTCATATCAGCATTAAGTATCTTTTTCATTTTTGGAATATGGAGTATTGTGACGTACGGGGGCTATGTGGACCCCCTCTTCCTGCCATCGCCAAGTGACGTGGTGCGCGCGGCCGCAGAGGAAATCGAAGAAGGCATCTTCTTTACAGATATCGGAGTCAGTTTTTACAGGATTCTCATGGGCTTTTTGATATCTACGCTATTTGCCTTGCCGATCGGCATCATGATGGGAACATCCAGAGCGTGGCAGTCGGTCTGGGAACCGGTAGTCGGCCTGGTCCGTTATATGCCGGCCGTAGCTTTTATCCCGTTGTCCATTCTGTGGTTCGGCACAACGGACACGCAAAAGTTCTTTATTCTGTTCCTGGGCGTATTTTTCCAGGAAGTCATCATGATTGCGGACAACTGTAAATCAGTAAACCGCTCACTCGTTGAAGTCGGTATGACGATCGGTTTAAAGAAATTTGAAATTATTAAAGACATCGTGTTCAGAGCGGCATTCCCGGGCATCATGGATACATTCCGGACAACATGGGGATGGGCCTGGACTTATCTAGTTGTCGCAGAACTGGTTGCTGCTTCTGAAGGCCTCGGATTTCGGATCATGCAGGCCCAGCGGTATTTGGCGACAGACCGGATAATTTTAGGGATTCTGGTGATCGGTCTGCTCGGCCTCCTTACGGATATGCTGTTTAAATGGTTATATCACCGCTTATTCCCGTGGAAGGAATCAGCCAAGGCAAAAGAATGATGGAGGGATAGCATGGGAGAAGTTCGTTTAAGGGCCAGTGATATTAATAAAATTTTTATCAGCAACAAAAAAGAAGTGGTTGCCCTCCAAGATGTTCATATGAACATTCAAACGGGAGAATTTGTCTCCCTGCTTGGGCCTTCCGGATGTGGAAAGTCAACTTTTCTTCGCCTTGTAGCAGGTCTTGATACATCAACGGGAGGCGAGCTTGAATTAGACGGCAAACCTATTACAGGAGCGGGAAGAGACCGCGGGGTTGTTTTTCAGCAATACAGTCTGCTTCCCTGGCTTCATGCGTGGGAAAACGTTGCGTTTGCTTTGAAAAAGGAAAAATCCTTAAATAAGTCGCAAAAGAAAGAAATGGCCATGCATTTTCTTAAACTCGTCGGGCTGGAAGGATTTGAAAATCACTATCCTTCTCAAATGTCCGGCGGAATGCAGCAGCGGGTTGCCATTGCCAGGGCGCTTGTGTACAAACCAAGCCTGCTCTTGATGGATGAGCCGTTCGGTGCGCTGGATGCTCAGACAAGGAAAGAAATGCAGGATCTGCTATTGCACGTGTGGGAAGAAGAAAAATGCAGCGTGCTGTTTGTCACACATGATGTAGACGAGGCCGTTTATTTGTCCGACCGGATTTACGTCATGTCGGCAAGGCCTGGCCGAATCGCTAAAGAGATTCAAGTTGAACTGCCGCGTCCCCGTGAATGGGATATGCAGCTGACAACCGAATTCATAGAATATAAACGTGAAATTATCATAGAGTTGCAGGGGAAACGAAATGTCTCCGCTGCGAAGCAAGCATAAGCCGCCCGTTGGGCGGTTTTTTCTATTTAATCAAACGTATGATCAAAAAGACGGGGGCTGCTTGTATGGGCTGAAGAAGTGTGGAGTTATTCAATTTTATTTTCCCAACCAACCGTTTGATTAGATGGAAAGGTAAGCTGGTCATGAGAACCTTAGTAAAAAAGGCGAAAGTTGTCAGTTTTTTTGTTCTATCAATTTTGCCAAGTCTCACATAATAGTCCAAAGCTCTGTTAAAATGTTGAGTTGTACAATAATAATTATAATTCAACCTTTGAAAATATTTGAAAAATTGAGGAGGATAACTATGCACAAAAAGAAGGCGCTCATTCTTTTTGCAGTGGCTGCTTTGGTAGTGATCGGCGGCGGTCTGTATGTTTATACGAGTAATCAACCTGCAACGGGCAATGCTGATGTAGAGCAGCCTGCAGATGAAACAGACGAAACAGCACAAGAGGGAGAACCTTCGGCGGCAGGTGTGCCCGATATCGAGAATTATGATCAGGCAGTGGTCTGGAAGTCCGGAAAAGAGGAGGAAGGAAAGCGTAAAATTGCACAAGTCCATGAATTTTATAATGAACTTTTAGGCTGGGGAAATGCCGAACATATTAAATGGGATTCTCTTAATTTCTCTCAGATGCAGGAGGATATACAAGAAATATATGAGACGGTAGAACCGAGTAAAATTGAAAATGATATAAGGAACGCTGAGACGCTCCTGCAGGTTGCTATTCATGAGCGGGACAGCATGTCTTTGCGCTGGCTGCATCGAATCGTCCATGACCTGGACTACCATCTGAATCAGGCGGAAATTGACCGGGAATGGGATGTCACGGATGCTTTTGATGGTGATCCAGACGTTGTCAGAAATTATTTGCTAGGAAGCGGATTTTTTGCCGGAAATGAATAGAGCTATACAATAGTGTATTCAATCAAACGTTTGGTTAAAAGTATGGTTATCCAGCACTGCTGCCAATATATGTTGATCAATCAAGGAAGCCCTCTCCCCAATCAAACCATTGGTTAACGAAACCTTTTCTATATTATATCCGTAAAAAGGATCATACGAGGGGGAGATTCCATGAAAAGAGCAGGTATGATCGGATCTTTGTTATTTATTGTCCTGGCAGCCGGAAGTATTATTTGGTATTTCAACACAGCCTCCGGCCAGAGAGCAGTGAAAAATGTGATATCTGATACGACCGGAGGGATGGAACGGGTTGTCAAAGTTTACAGCGAAGACGGCCAACTGATTGAACAGTATGAAGGGAAAATTGATATTCAGGATACGGAGTATGGAAATAAGATATTGTTTGATTTAGATGGAAAACGCATCATTATTTACAATGCAACGGTCATTACCGAAGAAAAGTAGAATTAAGGAGTACCTCCTTTGCTATTGATCCAGGACAACTGAGCGAAGTATGGATACCCATTTTTCTATATATAGTGTCATGGGGCGTTCTGGAGTATATCTTCTCGGACATGGCGCCTTTTACAAAGGAGCATGATGTCCATTGGTTTATTTCCAGTTCGGATCGGTGTCAAGGGGAGTTACAAGAATTTAAGATTAGACAACAGCAAGCGGTTCAACTCAGGGAATAAAGAATATCTTGCAACGTTTACCGAGACATGGAGATAAAGAGAAGAAACAGGTGTGGGTTCCATGTCCTATGAGATATGAGCCGAAACGGCATGACTGTCCAATCCCATAGGGTAAAAAGCCTCCGTATTATTATTCAAATGTTTGATTGGAAAAATAGAGGAATTGGGAATACGTCCGATAACTTATATCTCAGGCAAGTTTACTATTAATTAAACATTTGATTAAACAAAAATCGATGGCTCATAGAGGTTATCGATTTTTTTTTTACCATAAGAGAGGCTGGCCTGTCCCAGAAGGGAATTGCACAAACATTTTCCGTTTTTTCCCTTGCTGCTTTTAATGAAATAATATATACTACATTACAACAGTAATGCACCCATCCGGAGAGGGGATGTGTAGGTTGATCCAACTGAATGATTCGAAGCCGATTTATCTTCAGATTGCGGAATGGCTGGAGAATGAGATGATCGGCGGACGTTTTAACGTACATGATAAAGTGCATTCCCAATATCAGCTGGCGGATCTGTTTAATATCAATCCGGCAACCGCCGCTAAAGGGCTGAATGTATTGGCAGATCAAGGAATTTTATATAAAAAACGGGGGCTCGGTATGTTTGTTGCAGAAGGAGCAAAGGAAAGAGTGATCAGCAAACGGAAGAATGAAACGTTACGGGGATTGGTTCAAGAACTGGTGTGGGAGGCAAGGAGATTACATGTTTCCGAGTCAGATTTGATCGATATGCTGAAAGAGGTCAATACACATCTGGGGAGTGATGGAAAATGAGTGTCATCGAGTGTACGGATCTTTCGAAAAGATACGGAAGGCTTCAGGCGCTGAATCAGCTTTCCTTATCGATTAAAGAAAATAAGATGATTGGACTTGTAGGCCGGAATGGAGCAGGAAAAACCACCCTGCTGAAGCTGATTGCAGGGTTCATTCGTCCCACTTCAGGGGAGGTGAAGGTTTTTTCTGGAAATCCTTTTAACAGCTTGCGAGTATCGGCAAATAGTATTTTCATAGATGATGAAATGAGCATGCCGGCTGCTTTGACACTGCAAGAAATATTGAAAGAGGCGGGACGTTTCTATGAAAAGTGGGATGAAGAGCTTGCCAACCGTCTATTTGACTACTTTTCGTTCGATCCCCGAGCTTATCATGGCCAGTTATCCAAAGGAATGAAAAGCACGTTTAATATGATTCTGGGGCTCGCCTCCCGCTGTCCTCTTACGATCTTCGATGAACCGACAACGGGGATGGATGCAGCAGTCCGAAAGGATTTTTATAGGGCACTACTGAAGGAGTATATTGCCTATCCCCGTACCATCATTGTTTCCAGCCATCATTTAAATGAAATTGAAGATGTTCTGGAAGACGTTCTGTTGATCAATGACGGAAAAGTTCGGCTGCACTTGCCGGTTTCTGAGCTGAAGGAGTGGGCAGTCGGCTTAACAGGAAAAATATCTTCCTTGCGGAAATGGACCGAAGGGATGGAAATCATTCACGAAAATGAAGCTGGTCCCGGCCGTGCGTATATTGTGATGAAAAACGACTTTTCCCCAGATCAGCTTCAGCAAATGCGGCAGGATGGGATTGAGTCGGCTTCTGTGTCTGCCAGTGATGTGTGTGTCTATTTGACAAACAGGGGCGAGGGGGGAATTGACAATGTCTTTCATCGACATGAGCTTGTCTGACATTGTAAAAAGACAGTATGAATTTAAGTTGAGAGCCTTTTTAGGAGTTTTTACATCAATGGTGGGGATCCAACTGATCAGTATTTTGTTTTCACTGAGCGGTGTCTACTCGGTTGGTACCGGAACCAGTACAGGTGTCAGTATTACAGTTTCATATTTTTCTGCAGATATGATTATCATTTTTACGATCATATGGATCTTCATAACAAGTGTATTGATCACAACGAAGGCTTTCAGATATGATGATTTCACATTTGTAGCGAATCGTTTAAGCTCAAATATGGCGAACATTCTTTTTCTGCTGACAGCAAGCCTGATCGGTGGGGCATCGGCGGTCCTCAGCGGTTTTTTGCTTAAAGTCATCACTTTCTTTTTCGGAGATATTGTCTATGGTACAGGGAACAGCCTGATGGAAGCGCCAGCGGAATTCTTTATGGGAATGACAGCGGTGATTTTATACATGATCCTCTTTGCTTCGTTGGGTTATTTGGCCGGGATAATCGTACAGCTCCATAGTGTATTCATCTTTCTGCTCCCCGCTGTGGCTATCGGCCTGGGTATTTTCTTTGGAATCCGCAATGAGGGAGAAATGGGCAAACGCCTCTTTGATTTTATTTTTTCGGAGCCATCCCTAGTCACCTTTGTAATCAAAATACTCGTTTTATCCGCTATATCCTTTACGGCAGCGGTGTTTTTGTCGAATCGAATGGAGGTCAGAAACTGATGGCTGCTACTGGTTTTTTATTGCTGTTGGGTATAGCAGGCCTTCTGGTTTGGGGCATTAAGGGGAGTATGGGCATCCAGCATCTTTTGAAAAATAAAAGCTTGGTCAAAGTCCTATTCATTGTTTACGGCCTTGTACTCGTTGCATCAGTATTTACGTTTGAGGTACTCCCAAAAAGTGAAAATGTCTTTGTTCGTTCTCAGGCTGAAGAGCAATTCGAAGATGAGACCATGCGTTTGGACCAAGCAATTTTCAGCGGAAAAACCGAAGACATTGATCCCAAGTATATCCTCCATACATGGGAATGGGAATACACAGGAAATGAGCTTCACATTCAGAAGGGGGAAGATTGGTTCAATGGGCTGATTATTGTGGACAGAAAAGATAAGAATGACCACCTGGTGGAAGGCACCTTTTATGCGAGCACCATTATAGGCGGCATTGACTTTACAGAAGAGTATCGGCCTTATGATGTGAATTTGGAGAAGGATATCCTATATCTAAAAGGTACGTGGGCCGATAAGAATTTCAAGTTTACAGTCTTTGAAAAGGAATTTGTGATCACACAATTTAACGGAGAGCAGAAGCCCAGTGCGGGATTTTCAGGATTTCGGGACATGAACTATCTTTACCTGAAGATTCCCAAGGACTTAAAAATCGAAGAGGGAACCATGAAGGACTCTATTAATTATGTAGATGTGGAGGAACAGGTATAGTTATGAAAGAGGGTCCATTTCTTGCCGGACCCTCTATTTATTTTGATCGGCAAAAATAGCCATGGCTTCACTCATAAACTGTGCCAGCCCTTCGCCAAACCGATCAATGTTTTTCGTAAATCTTTCGTCTGCCACATACATTTGCCCCAGCCCTTTAAAAGCATCAAGTGAATAGGTTCCAAAATGAGTGTTTAAAAAGTCATACCAAGCTTTGATAGCGGATTGCGATTCCTCGGAGGCTGAAGAACCGTGGCGCAAATCTGCCAATGTTCTATAGATGCCGTTCATTTCGACCCCTAAAGCCTTTTGTTGATCTTCCGACATTCCCGCCAGCTTGGCATTCGACTGGTCGAATGCTTGATCTCCCCAACGTTCACGCGCTTCTTGTTCATAGGGGTTGTGGCTGAAATCAAAGCCTTCGAACTTCTCCTTGTTTGTCATCTGAATCTCTCCTTCGGCGTGCTGAATCGTTTGATCAATGAGCCCGATCATTCGGTCGAGCCGCGCACGCTTTTCCAGCAACATTTTTTTCTGGAGCTTCAACGCCTCCCGCCGGTCGAATGACGGACTGTTCAACACGTCTTTAATTTTCTTCAAAGGGAAGCCCAGCTCTTTGAAAAACAGGATTTGTTGCAAGGTTTCCAAGTCACCATCTGAATATTCCCTGTAGCCTGATCCGTTTTTCCGCTTGGGCGAGAGTAAACCGATATCATCATAATGATGGAGCGTCCGGATGCTGATCCCTGTCAACTTTGCTACTTCCTTTACTTTCATTCAGTGCGCCTCCCTTTGCATTAAGCATAGGATATGACGTAACGTGAGAGTCAACCGTTCACGTTCATTTTTTATAAAATGGCTGCCACACCTCATGTAAAATTTCTACTCCTTCCACAATCTGTTTCTCTGATAACCCTCCAAATCCAAGTAAAATGACAGAGGAGTCATCTTTCTGTTTTGATATCCATTGGGCACTGGTGCTATACACTTTTACTCCTGACTGCCCGGCAATAGAAACGAGTTCATCGGCGCTTTTTTCGCTGTTCACTTGAATGGCAATGTGCAGCCCGGCGTTTTGCCCGGTAATTTTTGCATGATCACCGATTACGGATTTAATCGTTTCAAGCAGGAGGTCGTGTTTCTTTTGATAGATCTTTCTCATTCTACGAATATGCCGTTCCCACTCTCCGTTCTCCATAAACAGTTGCAAGGCTGCCTGGTGCAGCCGGGAAGCAGTTTGATCATATTGGCTGATATTTTCCCGATACACTTTCAATAGTGATTCAGGCAGCACCAGATAGCTCATTCGGATAGCCGGCATGAGGGATTTTGAAAATGTCCCGGCATAAACGACGTGTCCGTGGGCATCCAGCCCCTGCAGGGAGGGGATGGGTTTCCCGTGATAGCGAAACTCGCCGTCATAATCATCTTCTATGATAAGCCCTCCATTTTCTTCCGCCCATCGCAGAAGCTGTACCCGTTTTGATATCGGCATCACCATACCTAGCGGATATTGGTGAGAGGGAGTAATGTAAACGATCTCTGCTCCGCTTGTTTCCAATTCCTCTAAATGAATTCCATCATCTTCCAACTTTACGGGCACAACCTCGAATCCAAGTCCTTGGAATACATGATGTACACCACCGTATCCCGGGTCTTCCATGGCAATCTTTTGCCCGTTGAGTCCTATTAACTGGGATAACAATTTCATGACAGTCTGTGTACCTGAACCGATAACAATTTGATCCGCTGTACAATTTACCGCACGGGAACGGCGAAGGTATTGGCTGATCTCCAGTCGGAGGGCCGGCTCTCCTTGCTTGTCACCATAAGTAAGTATCTCTTCGCTTAAGCTTTGATTAACACATGCTTTCCATTTTTGAATAGGAAAATAAGCGGTATCTATGCCGGATAAATAAAAATCAATCAGACATTCACTGGTGAGAGTGTGGCTCATGTCATCTGCGGAAGGCCGCGGCACATTAGGAAAATCTCCAAATGGGTCCCTTTCAATTTCCACAACAAAATAACCGCTTCTTTCTCTGCTTTCTATATACCCTTCCGCCAAAAGCTGCTGATAAGCCATTTGAATGGTTGTTTTGCTTATGTGTAGATCATTCGCCAATTCGCGGATGGATGGCAAACGTTTAAAGGCCGGAATGTCTCCTGTCTGTATGCCTTCCTTAAAATACTGATAAAGCTGCAAATACAAGGGGACTTGCGATTGACTCTCCAACCGGGGGCATATGTCCATACCATCTCCACCTCTTATCTGTACTGGTTAAATTTTATAAAACTGTATCTTTTAAGGTGTACAGTTTTACTATAACCTTTTAAGTAACAAAAAGGAATGGAGGAATGACGATGTCTGTAAAAGTCAGAACAGCTGTAAAAGAAGATAAAAAAGAGTTAACCGAGTTAATGTATGAATATATCGTGGATTTTTATCAAAGGCCGAGACCACCGATTGAAAAAGTCCAAAGTTTGATTGACAGGCTGCTCGAACAAAAGGAAGGGATTCAATTTGTAGCCGAAAAAGAGGGCAAGCTGACGGGCTTTGCAACACTCTATTTTACATATAGTACAACCAAGGCGGATCAAATTACCGTGATGAATGATCTGTATGTTATCGAGGAAGAGAGAGGAAAGGGGTCAGCGCAAGAGCTGTTCAAAGCATGTGAAAGCTATTCAAAGGAAAATGACTATGCTCATATGTCATGGATTACGGCAACTGATAATTTCCGGGCCCAGCGTTTTTATGAAAAAATGGGCGGAATTCAAGGGGATTGGCTGAATTATACCATCTAGCAAAGAGGCTGCCAGACTGTAAAAAGATCTGGCAGCCTTAAGTTGTATGTCCTACTGCTCGATGACTCCTACAATATGGAGGAGTTTATCGTTTGGATGGATTCTATTATCTCCTTCATGGGTACGCCAGTGGGTGTTCCATTTTGATGACGGATCCAGACTTGACTTGCCGGTACAGGAGTCTGTCCGGGACGGACGTTAACTCCTTTGAGAAGGCCATTTTAAGCCGGTACAGCTGCCCTGCCTCCAAGTGTAAAGCCTTCGCATGTCCATCCTGCTTTTTATAATTTCCTTTCTTTTACATTGCAAAGATGCTTGCCGGCTGAATGGATCCAGGCAAAGACTGGGAACTTTAAGCATCGCATGCTAGAGGTCTCTTCGTGGCTGCACTCCGTTTTCATAATTAAAAAATAAGTGTATTAGAAGTGACAGCCCCCAGTTTGAAGAACGAGTTTGTTCATTCCTGCAGTCGATACGCTTTGGATTGCACCGGATCACCTCCCGGTACCGGCAATCACTAGCAGATGGCTGGATGTATTCATCATCTTCTCGTTCTAAAGTAACAAAGTGAAAACATATGTTCGCATTTACTAAAAAAATGGTATAATAGAGAAACAATAGAACAGGTTTCTCAAGGGCGGTCGGTGCACACTTCTCGTAAGGAGGGAGGTGGTGCCATGACAGTATACGAATCGATTACGTCCATGATCGGTTTTGCTGTGTTGATTGTGGCCATTCTGTCATTTAAACAAAACTAAAGCCGCCCTTGAGTGAACCCTCCAGGCGGCTTTAGTACACTATGTGCTGATCCCCGGCAGGGACCTGCTATTGTGGATCGTTTCGGTGTTCCGAGCACCGGAACGATCCTTCTGATCTTATGATGCTCCTCATTATATTATACCCCAAGACATCCATTGTGAAAATACCTTGAAGGCTAAAACCTCATTTTGCCCAACTCCATCAGGAGAAGGGTAAAATTCAGAAGTGCCTCCATCACTGTTTTTTTGTCCGGTGAACTAAGCAGCGGCTGGACCGAGTAAAAAAATCATGAGCCTGCGCCCCGCAAGCTCAATGATTACAGGCTATCGATAAATTCCGCTGATTTTTTGGCGATACGATCATATTTCAGATTATGAATCGAATGGGAGCAATCCAGCTTGATCAATTTGCGGTTATTTGCTTTATCCACAAATTCTCTTTGGATGTTTATCCATTCATTTTGATCCATGCCGGTCCCATCACCATTAGAAGAAAATAATAAAATGGGTACATCAGCAGACTTTGTTTCCTGGACTCTTTTTGCATTTGATTCGACCAGGGACACTTCATTGACCATGGTTTTCGTAAGTGTTCGACGGTAAAGAACCGCTCGGTACAGTTCTTTTTCTTCCTCTGTAAGATTTCCATGCTTGATCGCATCATTCGTTGCAAGACTGGGTATCCATCTAGGGATCCCTATGTGGGCAGCGAACGCACTCAAATGAATAAGGGGCAAGTTGACCTTATAGTGATCATAAGTTTCGGGGACCGCCATATCTAATCCAATAATGGCTTTTACCTCGTTGGGATACAGTCTCGCCCAATACAATGCTTCGATGCCGGACATGGAATGGGGCATTAATACGTAGGGTGCTTTAACACCTGCTTTGGCCAAGGCCTCTCTTGTTTCGGATAAAATCACGTCAATATTCCGTGACGAATCGGTAATATCGCTGAATCCATAGCCGAATTTTTCCACGACAGCAATCTGATACCGATCGCTCAACTGGGAATACAGAGTCTTAAAATCCAGTACAGGCGAGCTTGTGCCTCCTCCTGAAAGAAAGACAAGCGTATCCTTCCCGTTCCCTTCCACGTACACATGAAGTTGTTCTCCGTTCACTTCAACCATCTGACCATTGGGTACAAACAAATTCTTTTCTTTGGATAATTGTATACGGTGATACACAAAACTGCTCGTAAACACCAGGACCAAGACCCCAACCAGGGAGATTAGAAATATTCCAGCTTTCTTCATATTCCTCCTCTCAGGCTTGGTACAGCCTGTCAAAAGAGGCTGAACTGCAGCAGCCTTCATTCCTTTTTTTGCTCAACTGTTTCTTAAAAAGAACATTGTTAAGACACTTTTCTGAGCGGGAGAAAGTATTTGTTCCTTATGTAGGTAAATTCATTGGTGCAAAGCGTTCTCGTATCAGAAGAGATCCCGCCCAAATGGTAATGCATCTGGCTCGAATCGTTCCCTTATCAAAAGAGAACCCGCTTAAACGGTAACGCATCCCAGCAATTTGTTTCCTCTCTCAGGAGAAAACCAGATAAAGTCTGCATTTTATAAGTTACCGACCTTGATCTGGTCAATTGTTTCCTTATCGACGTAACGGGAAAAAATTCCCTTACTACTGTAAATCCACTCCACCCAAGGACCTGCCCGGATGACACAAATAACGATTTATTATCGATCGCTGAACATATTAAACAGTCCGCCGATTCCGCCTTCATCTTTGGAGCCTCCGCTCGCCGGCATCGCAGCAAAGACCCGGCTGGCCAGCCTGCTGAACGGCAAGGACTGTACCCAGACAGTGCCTGGTCCGCGCAAAGTAGCAAAGAAAAGTCCTTCGCCACCGAACAATGCCGTTTTTACACCGCGGACAAATTCGATATTGTAGTCGACATCTCCTGTCATCGCTACGAGACAGCCAGTATCGATTTTCAATACTTCACCCGGTTGCAGTGTCTTTTTATGTATCGTTCCTCCTGCGTGAACAAAGGCCATTCCGTCGCCTTCGAGCTTCTGCATGATGAATCCTTCCCCGCCGAAAAATCCTGCTCCAATTTTACGCTGGAACTCTATTCCAACGGAGACCCCTTTAGCTGCAGCCAGGAAGGCATCCTTTTGACATATGATTCGTCCGTTTAACTCGCTTAAGTCCATGGGGATGATTTTACCTGGATAAGGGGAAGCAAATGAGACATGCTTTTTTCCGCTGCCTTCATTCGTAAAGGTTGTCATGAACAAGCTTTCTCCGGTCAGCATACGTTTTCCGGCTCCCAGCAATTTATCCACAAGGCCTCCCCGGGATGAGCCGTCACCAAAGATTGTTTCCATATGGATATGGTCGTCCATCATCATCAGGCTGCCGGCCTCAGCCACGACTGTTTCGCCCGGATCCAATTCTACCTCTACAAATTGCATGTCATCGCCAAATATTTGATAGTCAATTTCATGATTATTCATTTTATCCACCATCCTTCTAAATATAGATACGAATTTATAGGTCATTGGATTCAAAAATTTTTTAAAAAAACACATGATTTGATTTTTGCCATTTCAATTCCGACAATAACGCTACGTAATGAACGGCACAAAGGGTGGACGCTATTGATTACTTTTGACCGTGTTTCAAAATGGTATGGTGACGGAACAAAGGCCGTGGACCATCAAGATTTAGATTGGTAAAAATAACCGATAAATGAACGAGAGGGGTATGAATGTTGAAAGGAACCATCCTTGTCCATGCGGAAGCGGCAAGAAGTATAAGAGGTGCTGTATGAATAATAATATCATTTCTTTCGGGCAGATGATCAACCGGGAGCTTAATGTCTTGCGTGAAGAGCTGATGCATGATTTTGACAGCAATCATCCGGAAAGGTTTTTTAAAACATTGGACCGTATGACCTTTACCTTACATCTGGACGATCTACCCGAGGAAGACCATAAGCTCGCAAGCGTATTTTTAATCATGTGGATGATTTTTCATGAAGACTTTGGTTCTAAGGCTGCAGCTGAATGGTTTATAGAAAAGAAGAGGGGAGAAGTACGTCCTGCCGCTTTTTCCTTGTTGAAAAAGTGGGCAGGCACGCCGCCCTCATTATCAAGGGTTGTTCGTTTAATAGATGCGGAATGGCTGGAAGTTGAAGATTATTTTACTGGGCAAAAGAAGAAAGTCAAACTTGATGAAGAGTGGCCTGAATTAGAAGAAGGGAATTATCTCCTTGGATTTTTGCTTCCATACAGTTCCTTTGAAACTTATCTTTTAACTTTTCTTGACTTTTCGGAAGAGATGGCTGGATACTTTGATCTGCATGTAAAGAAAGCCTTTGAGAATAGTAAATTCGAAGATCATAGGGAATTCATGATAGAGATATTTCCGTCCTTAATAAAAGCCTTTTTTAAGGATGAACCTGAAATGATCTGGACAGATCCGCTATATAAGGACGTTGCAGAAATTTTTGAAGAGGTGTTTGTTGATTTGGAGGGGGAAGCGGAGACACTGGCGGACTTGTCCGTCACGCTGTGGAACACTTATTGTCTGCAAAAGGAACCCAGATTGAGGAAGCCGGATGTATATGCCGCAGGTCTTCATTACTTTATGTCCCAGAATTTCCCTTTGCATAATGATTATACCCAGAATGAGTTGGCAGAAATGTATGAGGTGAGTGTTAGTTCCATTCGGAAGGCTTTAGGAAAAATGGAAGATCCGCTCCATAGCATTCTGGAAATAGGTCAAGAGTTTGCAGAACGGTTGGCTGCAGAAAAAGAAATCCCTTTTCATCCTGGATTGATGGAAAAGGAGATGGCTGCTTTGACAAAGGTCTTGGAGGAACAGAATTTTGCATCAGATGAAGAACGGAATGCATTTGTTAGTGAACTGATAAACTCTGGGGGGCCAGACACTATAGACGAATCAGAAAAAGATCAAGCACAAAATCTTGTTTACGAAGCAACGATGGCCTCAAGTGGAAGAAAGCGGCGTGAGCTTGCGGAGCAGGCGCTGAATATCGATAAGACTTGTGTCGATGCCTACATTATATTGGGTGAAGAAACACCTAATATAAAGGAAGCCTTACATTATTTTGAGCGTGGAATGTTGATCGGGGAAAAAGAGTTGGGTGCAGATTTTTTTGAGGAGATGAAAGGGCATTTCTGGGGATTTGTGGAGACCCGTCCCTTTATGAGGGCTAAATATAACTATGCTGCAGCACTGGAATTGACGGACGAATTGGAAGAAGCCAAAAAACAATATGAAGAGATACTGGAATTGAACGAGCAGGATAATCTGGGAGTCCGATATCAGCTGTTTAACCTTTATATAGAACTTGAAGAATATCAAAATGCGTGTTCTATATTAAAGAAATACGAAGAATTCGGCATCGCAAGCTGGTCCTATAATGAATTGCTGCTCGAATACTTGCTCAACGGCCCTTCGGGGAATCTGAAAGAACTGTATGAAAGGGCGAAGAAGACCAATCGTCATGTCGTTGATTACTTAACCGGCAAAAAGCGGCTTCCTTCCAGTGCCCCCATAAATTATAGCAATGGCAGTAAAGAAGAGGCACAAATCTATGTGATTGAATCGGGGTATTTGTGGCCTGATAATCTGATTGAGTGGATGAATGGAGAAGACTAAGAAAAGGTGGTATTCCTAATAATCGGGGGTTTTAACGTTGTTTCTAGTTAAAAAACCTTCTTCAGGTTAGGATCTGGGTCCTATACGGCTGCCAAGTTGTCAAGATATGTACTGTAAGTCTGTTTTACTGAAAGATTAAACATCCTGCCCTGATTAATTACTGAGCCGGCCGGAACCCACTTCAATTCCAAGTTATCTGAATAATTTTTTTACAGGCATTCTCATAGGGGGAATGCCTCTTTTGCTTCTCTACTAAAGCTGGAATAGATTCTTTCCAAGATATTTCCGGTATACATTGTTTTACAATTAGGGCTGCCATAATCCAATCATAGTCCAGTATTTGACATCACAAAAGGTCATTGACTATCTTGAGTATGATAAGGCTCATTGAGACAATACATAATTAATTGCAGTAAATCACTTATATTGTATAAACGAATGGACAACAAAAAATCCTTTACAATGGAGTCAACTGAAAGGTTTCTGTTCAGCTCCAACGCAAAGGATTACCGATTGAGTGATCATTTCCTTCTTTTCTTGAAAAATATAAATAATAGTACAACCCCAAGCAAAAACAAAATGACGTACATCACTTTTGAGTAAATATCCAAATAATTCACAATGACTTCCCAAGAAGCCCCGACTAAAGAACCTAAATAGACAAGTACAATATTCCAAATTAATGTACCTAATGTTGTAAGTAATAGAAATAATCCGACATTCATATTGGACATACCGGCCGGAATAGAGATTAAACTGCGGATTAAAGGTATAAAGCGGCAAAAGAAGACTGTCCAAGGACCGTATTTATCGAACCAGGCATCCGCTTTGTGAATGTCGTTAACGGTAAGGCGAAGAATATGTCCCCATCTGCCTATAATCTTCTCTAACCTTTCTACATCAAGTTGTAAACCAATGATATATAGAACGATGGCTCCAATCAGTGAACCCGCTGTTGCAGAAAGTACAACGCCAAAAAAACTAAGGTTCGATGCAGTTGTCATAAAACCTCCGAATGTTAATATGACTTCAGAGGGTATAGGCGGAAATATGTTCTCTAACGCAATGAGAAACAAAATCCCCATGTAACCGAACTCGCTGATAATATCCATTAACCAATTTTCCATATGTTCCCCCTGTTTTTGATTCATTAAGCATGTTTGTTTGAACCAGCAGATCCTTTATTCAAGGAGCTCCCGCTTTATTTACTATTGCCACAGGTATTCCTGTCTACCTTTAGCATGTTCTGCAGATATGTAAATGTTGTTTACTGCTCTCACAACTTTATATTTCCCCTTTAAGCACTGTTACTCCGTTGTTGCAATCAATCATTTATCCATGCGGGACCAGTGTATTTATTTTACTAACGAATTCCTCACCAGTATATACTACTTTTGATGGGTCCTGTTTTAATGATAAAATCATAGTATTATAAAAAAGTTATATCCTCGAAAGAGGAGTATCTCATTTCGGGCTAAGAGTCTCTGGCCTTGTCAGCATTGTCTATTGCCGGCGGTCGGTGAAGGTCTGTTATTTTTTTATAGACCTTTGCTTTCGGCAATAAGATTAGAACTTTCTCATTTTATAATAATATATACATGTGAGTATGTATGGAATGACTGTTTCTAATTAACCTCAATTAATAACAATAAGCTTTTTATAATAGAGATGCAACTAATATGAGAAGGGAAGACTTGCTTGGAGATACGTACATTCAATTAAACGATAATGGTGTTGGAACTGTTGCAGCCATGGGAAAATTGGAGGATTTCAACTTTGCGTACAATAAGAAAAGTTTTTCAATTATTTGTAGACAAACCTATTGGAAATGGAGAAGTGTTAAACGATCATTATGAGGTTTTGAAAGTGATAGGAACCGGAAGCTATGGGATCGTATATCTTTGTAAAGAGTTGAAATCGGAGGAGAATAGGGTAGTCAAACAGCTGCGTCCAAGTAAGCGCCGAGACAAAAAAGTGGTAGAGATGTTTGAGAATGAAATTTCTGTATTGCAAAGACTGAACCACCAAAGGATACCAATCGTATATGAGACTTTCGCGCATAACGGACATTTGTTTTATGTCATGGGCTTCATTGAAGGTGAAAATCTTGAAGATCAAATTTTTAGTGGCAAAAAAAAGTTTAATGAGAAAGAGTCCCTGCTTATCCTTTCCCAGCTGCTCGAATTTATTGATTTTCTTCACAAACATAATATTTACCATCAAGATCTCCGAATTCCAAACATTATACTCCAAAACAGCGAGATTTTTTTGATCGACTTTGGGTTGGCAAAGAGCCCAATTTCAGCGGATCTTGTCCACCCATTCTCCGGTTCTCTATCTGATAATGAACTATTGGAGATGAGACGACAGGACTACTATGATTTGGGGGACATACTTTTATATTTGCTTTATACGACCTACTCACCCAAAGGCAAGAAAGCTCTTCCTTGGACAGAAGAACTTTCTTTAGAGGTGGAAACCGTATTTTTGCTAAAAAGACTCCTGCAAATAGATGAACCTTACTCCAATGTTAGTGAAATTTCAACCGATCTTCAGGCAGCACTCTTAAAGCAGCAAAAGTACATCCATTCAGAGGAAGTTTAGCTGCTGCTTCGGCCCTTTCGTTTGTAGTAGTTACTTCCATTCATGGGTGATCGTTTATTACGCCGGTGACTGCTGCTGCCTCGGCGATCATGTTTATATCTCCTCGCGCTGCTGTCCAGGGACATATTCTTTAATTGTTTCAATATTTTTTTAAGCATATTTTACCTCTTTTCACTTTTTGATGTTGGCAATAATTCGTGATGAACATCCTCTTTTGACAACCATCCGGTATGTTTCGCATAGCACCTATTTCTTAACCCGTTGAAACACAGGAAAAGGGAAAAAATACATGTTCCCCGTATCAACCCGTTGATAAGTTCATATCATCATACCCTGTTGTTTCGTGATTATACGTTTTCTATGAGGTTATATTTTTCTTTAAGGGATGGCGGAGCCATTTTTATCATTCTTTCCAGAACAAAACCTGCGATGACGACATCATCTATGATTCCAAGGAAGGCCAGATAATCCGGAATCATATCGAAAGGAAAGAAGGCATATGCGAGTATGAGTAAGACTCCCAGCGCTTTTTTATATAACTGTACATCTTTTGATGTAAAAAATTGGATTAAGAAAGGGAGGAATTTCCAAAATTTTAACATGAATTTCATTCTTTTAAGATACTTGAACAACAGAATCCCTCTTTCTGGCTTTCAGTAAAAAAACCTGTCATTGAACGATGTAAATGGCATCTTGGTCTTTGCTTGTGACCCCTTCAGTAAAGAAAAGCTTTGTTTCAAAACGGTAAGATCTTTCTTTTGTCGAAGCGGGTACAGAAGACGGTATTTTAAAGGAAAATGACAGGTTGTGAATCTCTTCTGCCTGAATCACTCTCGATGTTAAAATCGTTAATGTGTTCATTGTTTTTTCTTCGCCTGTCGATGAATGGACCATGATCAGATCACATTCAATACGTTTAGCTTTTTGGTCAATAATTCCGCCTTTGATCAAGAAGGTTCCTTTGATATATTCACCTGCACGATAAGTTTGCTTGGGAAGCATTAGATCTATCGTCGCAGAGCCAATTCCAATCATAGACATGTATTTCCTCAGCAGCAATTAACATCCTCCTGTACTTGTAGTTTAAGAATCAATTGCTCAATCGTTTCATTATTTCTTATCATTAAGAAATTCTTTACTATACAAGGCCCCTTTTTTAATGGTGGTCATGTCACCTCCTTCGTGTTACTAAAGTCTTATAGTTTTTTTGCCCGGGGGAGGATAACTGCGTTTTTGATCCGTAGAATTCGGCAGGACCCATTACAGCAAAAAAACCTTTACCAGATATGTGGCAAAGGTTTTCCGATATACAAAAGAGACCTTTACCACCGGGTAAAGGTCTCGCTAACAACTATATGTTGCTAACAAAGCCGAGAGTAAACTCTGTAATGACGACTTTGTTATAAAAGCTACTCCCCTTTAGGAGAAGAGAACTATTCAACTTTATAAGCTAATCATAAATAATCTTTAATCATATGTCAACTTATCATGATGGCGCCAAATAACCATTCCTCTTATCACTATATTGGGAAAGACCGTATAGAAAAGAGAAATGGTGCCTTTCCTAAGTACTTTACTCTAAGCAGGGAGGGTGGGGTGACCGGTGTGACAGAATTTCAGTGCAATTTATCCTATATTTGTTTTATGCAGTTTCAAAAAAGGGGAAGTTTGTAATGTTTGTGTCGAAAATCTACGAAATTTGCTATAATTTGTTATAATTAAGATTCATGTACATAAAACGTTGTTCCGATAAAGGCAAACCCATTGAAAGATGGGGGCGCAAAGCTGCGGACCTAAGGCATGATGGCTAAGGTGGCCGAGTTACCGAAGAAACTAGACTCAACGAGGTGGGCCTATTTTCTTTAGGTCTGCCTTTTTTTAGTGTGAAGGGGGGGTGGCATTTGTCTATTAAACGTTTTATTGCAAAGGAACAATTTTATCATTTTTTTCAACCCATCTATTATTTAAACGATGGGGAAAAATTAGGCTATGAAGTACTTTTAAGGTCAAGGGCTTTTCCAAATCCGGAAATAGCTTTTCAAATAGCCAAAAAAGAAAATAAGCTTTTTGAATTGGATTCACGATCTATCTTTAAAGCTATTTCTACCTACCAATCGTCTGGAAAAAATGAAATTTTGTTTGTAAATGTCTTCCCATCGACTATTTCACATCCAGGTTTCAAAGCCTTTCTTAATCAAGTGGATACTAGTAATTTTATGAGCAGGCAGCAGGTTGTTTTTGAAATATCGGAAGCTGAGCCGGTAGAAGACCTGCGAAGTTTTAAAAAGAAGATTGCCGAACTTAAGAAGCTTGGTTATTTTATTGCCATTGACGATATTGGAAAGGGCTACTCTGGCGTCAAGTCTATTATTGAATTAGAACCTGATTATTTGAAAATAGACCGCTATTTTGCAAAAAATTTACATACGTCCAAGGAAAAACAGATGTTTATTTCATATTTACTCCAGTATTGTGAACAAATGGAGTGCAGTCTTATTTTAGAAGGCATCGAAACAGAAGAAGAACTGGAAATGGCCAAATCATTGGGTGTTTCGATCGCTCAGGGATACCTGCTTGGCAAACCTGCATTATTGAGTTATTAATACATATGAATCGAAAATAAAAAAACACAGTCACCCTTATTTGAGTGAATGTTTGAATTTTCATTGTTTTGGTTGTAAGGAGCAAGAGAGATGTCAGGTAATAAAATATCACGATTTGAATTACTGTTATCACAGTTTCCGTTTAAGGATCAGCGAATGAATAGGAACGATACCCAATCATTCATAAGGTTTTTTTACTTTCTATACGAGAATACGAACATTCATTATCTCTATTTTGTAAAAAAAGAAACCCTTATCGATTACCTTAAATATCATCGTTCAAAACAATTTGAAATTATTTCTTTTACCCAGGTCATACAAGATATTAATCTGTTCATTCTTTATCTAAAAAATAAAAGTGGAATTAACAAAGAGATAGAGATCGACCTATCTTTGAAAAACACGAAATTGTGGATGAATTTATAATGTTGATCGTTTCGCTTATAGTTGATAGCCGGACATACGGACATGGTGACCGAATGCAACTAAAAGCTATGCAGTAAGCGCTGTTTCCGATGGCCAAGGGAGGTGGCTTTACTCAATTTACGTATTGGCTTTTAGCCTGAGAGACATTGTAAACCATCGTAACTCCAGTTTCGCTTCTTTCTGGTTAGGTGAGGATATAAATAAGCCGGGAGGCATTGAATTGTTAGATGAGTTTCATCTTCTCGCCGGGTACGATCGACCGAGAGTTTGGCCAGATCGGGAGGATTTCAGTACCCGAGGGATATATTATCATGCAGCGGGAGTATTTCATTTAAAAATCAGCACGGAGCAATAGGCTTGAAGATATGTTTAAAGATCTTTGTGCTAAAAACAATGAAAAAGCGCCCAACCCCTTGATGACGAAGGGTTAGGCGCTTATCTGTACTATCGGGATGACAGGATTTGAACCTGCGACTCCTAGCACCCCATGGTGAAAGATGGATTATTTTATAACAGTTTTGGTTATGAAAACGTTGATATATTAACAAATTGTAGATGTGTATTTTATGTGTTTGATGGAATTGGGGTTCATATGCAGAAGTTAAACCCCAAAACAAACCCCAATAAGCCCCAGCAAACCCCAAGGCGACTATGGAAATAGATTATCAAGTTGTTTGCAACAGTCTGGTCAGCTTCTTTTAGGAAATGCCCGTATGTGTTCATGGTCATTTGTATATCAGAATGGCCTAAGCTTTTAGATATTATTTGGTGTGAATGCTGGGGAGAGGAAGAAGAAGAAAAACAGATCGTATAGGTGAACAAAAAACGAATTCCTCCATTTGGAATTCGCTTTTTATGTGGCCCTTTTGGAAAGCTGGTCCATGGCAGTGAACCAAAACGATTTTCCATTGAAGGGAAAAATTTATAATGAATATTTATCCCGCCAGTTAACCTGCAATAAAAACAAAGTTGGAGTTTTGGCAAGTATGTTCTGCACAACACTCCAACTTTCCATACCTTATTAATATTTCTTTATTAATTCAACGAATTCATTAACGAAACCTTGTAGGAATTCTACTGTTCCTTCATTCAGCTTACCATTTTCATCTAATAATTCATGTACAGAACCAATATATGCTTCTGGTTGTTGAACAACGGGCATATTTAAAATGAAAGTACTTGACGTAAGTTATGGTTTGAACTGAATCCAGCAAGAGCACCTGGAGATTGGCTAATGATTGCTGCAGGTTTTCCATTCCAAACACTTTCTCCATAAGGGCGAGATGCTACATCAAGGGCATTTTTTAATGCAGCTGGGATTGAACGGTTATATTCAGGTGTTACAAATAATACCGCGTCTAATTCTTTGACTGTATTACGGAATTCTGTATATTCTGCAGGAGTTCCGAGATCTCCTTCATAATCTTGGTTAAATAATGGTAGGTGGCCGATTTCAACAAACTCTGTTACATATCCTTCTGGGAATAAAGGTGCTACGTTATCAGCAACTTGTTTTGAAAAAGAACTTGTACGAAGACTACCAACGATAATACCAACTTTAGTCATGCTATTTATCCATCCTTCTTTTTATTTTGAAAATTCGAGATAAATTGGCAAAAGAAATACTTTAATTTAATACGTGATATTACTTACAATCAAAAAAAGGATTGCTGTTATCATTATTACAATAGATAAAGGTAACAAAGCGGGATACCTAAATAACTTGGCAATAAGTAATATTGCGCCTACTATTATCTCAAAATGGAGATAATTTATTTTAAAATAAAACTACTTGTAATTTCAATGGTTTAACAGAATTGATTCAAAGGTTTTAGGGGAAACGCAAATTTTAGGACAAGTTCGAAGGAGCTTTTTGCTAGCCCAAATGGAACGCACAACTGGGACTATATTTAATCATTCGTTTAAAAAAGCAGATATCCTTGGAAAGAGGGCGCATAGTGAAACAGAAATAGAGTCTAGAGTAGTTTCAGTGAGTTATGCTGCAGTAGAGGTAGCAAAGGAGACTTTTACATCTCTAAAAAAATATTTCTATACTCGTTCTTGGAGCAGGAGAAATGTCTGAATTACTATTGAGGTTATTTCATATGCAGCAACATTGAAGGCATTTGTGCTTGCTATACACCCATACTTTTTGTAGTAAAAATATTAACTAAATTGACAAAAAAGTATGATTACCATTTTGATAAATTGAAGTCACAAGGAAATAAGTATTAGGAGGTTATTAATACTATGAAGTTTGGTCTTTTTTTATCAATGTTTTATCCAGACACACAAACCTTACTATGAAGTCCAAGGTATAAAGGTTCACTATGTCATTACGGGGAGAGTTAGTAAATGATGCCAAATTTATACCATCATCACTTTATTTTGTAATTTGGTCACAAATCCATCAGCACTATCACTAGCTACCCTATTGCGAATCACGCAAAAAATACGCACAGCATTTGTTGTGTGGCCTTGTTAGCATCCTTTAACACTTGCCCAGGGGATTGCTCTTGTCAGCCACATTAGTTAATGGTCGGAATGAATTAGGAATAGCTAGAAGAGTAAACAAATATGAGTTCGACTTAATGGGAGTAAAAAATAAAAGATAATAGAAAAATTATGAATAAATATTTAGACATATAATTGAAAGCGTTTCAGGAGAAAGATATAACATAGTGGTAAACCGTAAATACTTTAACTTTTTGGAACAACGACAATGCCAAGACCGCTAACAAAACCTGATCCGTCTATATGGATAGGTGCTCAAACACCTGAAGGCTATCGCAATGCAGTCGAACTAGTATTTAATTTCTTTAACAAGTCCCCTAAATTGATCATTCTCCACCAAAAGATATTAATGAAATGCCCTTAAATAATATAAGTATTAAATAAGAAATGTTAAGTCCTACGTTAATAAGATCAAAAGAAATTCTGAGTAAACAACAACTTCTCACATTATCAGAAATTTCAATCATGCCAAACTTTGATTTTGATTCTTCCAGCATGTTACAAACAATAGTTGATGCTATTTCAGACAAAACTAAATGGTTTGTTGTTGGTATCGTAATAATTGATGAGGATAGAAACGAGGTATGGTTTGCTGCACAACAGTGATTTGTAATCTACCATTCTAGGGGTATTAAAATAAGGAGGGGCATCTGTCAAAGGTGGTAAAAAGAAAATGTATAACAGTATCTTCTGTGATTGTTGGTAGTAGTAGTGACCATAGTATTTTTCTAGGAAGGATTGCAAACGTATGATTAAACTTACAGGAATCACTAAAACGTTTGATAACGGCTATAATGCTTTGAAAAATATCGATTTAATTTGTAATAAAGGTGAAATCACAGCTTTAATTGGTCCGAGTGGATGCGGTAAAACAACAACTATGAAATTAATGAACCGCCTATTGAATCCATCTACAGGGAACATATTTATAGATGGCAAGGACATTTCCAGTTTAGATCCAGTTGAGTTGAGAAGAAGCATTGGTTATGTGATTCAGCATATAGGTTTATTTCCACATATGACCATTTCAAAAAATATTGGTGTTGTTCCGAAGTTGTTGAAATGGGAGAAAGACCGAATTGAAAATCGTGTCAATGACTTATTGGATCTTGTTGGATTGGACCCAGAAACTTATAGGGAACGTTATCCTTCAGAATTAAGCGGTGGCCAGCAACAACGTATCGGTGTCATTAGAGCACTTGCTGCGGAGCCAGAAATTATCCTAATGGACGAGCCGTTCAGTGCTCTTGATCCAATTAGCCGTGAACAATTGCAGGATGAACTTGTTCGTCTGCAAAAAGAAATAAAAAAAACAATCATCTTTGTTACCCATGATATGGATGAGGCTATAAAGATTGCTGATAAGATCGTACTGATGAAAGATGGAGAAATTGTCCAGCAAGGAACTCCGGAAGAAATTTTACGACGACCAGTCAATGATTTTGTTGAAAATTTCATCGGTCAAAAACGTCTAAAACAAATCCATGACATTCCGACAGTTAGTGAAGTTATGGTGAAAGGGACGATCACGGTTTCTCCAAACTGCAGTATATCCAAAGCAATGAAAATAATGGAGAGTAAGTATTTATATTTGCTTATCGTGGTCAATGAAGACAACAAACTACAAGGTTATATTTCTATTTTTGACGTGGTACGGTCGTTTGAAAGTGAACATCAGCATGTGCGTGATATTATACATCCTTTTAGGCATATTGTTGACTCAGAAACACTGTTACCAAAGGCACTAAAAGCAATGAATGACTTTCAATATTCGTATTTACCAGTTGTTAAGGATGATGGTACATTAGACGGTTTGATCACATTAGAAAGTATTATCGAATATTTAGGTGATATTTATCCCCCCGTGAGAAGCGGAGTGGTTGTATAAATGAAGGATTACGGCTATTTATCGGTATTTGTTGAACGTTCGCAGGATCTTATTGTCTCACTCGGTGAACATATATTAATAACCTTAGTTGCAGTATTTCTCGGATGTCTTGTTTCTATTCCACTTGGTATGTATTTGACAAGAACCAAAGTAAAATGGATTCACTCCACTACATTTATGATCACAAATGTTTTTCAAACGATTCCGAGCCTAGCCCTGTTGGCCATGCTTCTCCCGCTCCTGGGAGTGGGTATGTTACCGGCGATTGTTGCCCTATTTTTATACTCACTCCTACCTATATTACGTAACACATATGCGGGTTTTAAATCGATTAATGAGGGTATTATTCAATCTGCCATCGGCATGGGATACAGCCCTATGCAAAGGTTATTTCAAATTGAATTTCCTCTTGCGTTTCCGTATATCATGTCGGGTATCCGGCTGACGACCGTGTATATCATTAATTGGGCGACACTAGCTACGTTGATAGGTGCCGGTGGTCTAGGTGAATTGATTGTCAGCGGGTTGGGTGTTTACGATAAGCCGCTCATCCTTGCCGCAGCTGTATTGTCTATGGCGCTCGCACTTATTGCTGATTTTCTCCTCAGTTTATTGGAAAAATCTTTAATTAAAAAAAGTCATTCCGAACAACAACAAATTATTTGAAAAGGAGACATGTCAAATTATGAGAAAAGTGTCAACTGTCTTTTTACTGTTGGTTTTAGTATTACTTTCGGCGTGCGGATCAAAAAGTTCTAGTGGTTCTGGTGGTTCAATAACGATTGGAACACAGACGTTTTCAGAAGTGAAAATTTTAGCACATATGTATAAGGAACTCATTGAAGATTCAACGGATATATCCGTTACTATTAAACCAGATCTACCCACAAGCCCAGTAATTATCGAGGCGATGGATAAAGATGAAATACAAATGTCCACTCATTACACGGGAACGGCACTTGAGTCATATTTTGGTGTTGAAAATCCTGAAAGTGACGAGGCCACGCTAGAGCAGGCGAAAAGGGATTTTGGTAAAGAATTTAACTTTAAATGGTTTGATTCGCTGGGTTTCGCAATTGATTATTCATTTACAGTACGTAGGGATATAGCTGAAAAATATAATCTTAAAACTATATCTGATTTAGAAGACATTGCTGGGGATATGACAGCTGCATTTGATACAAATTGGAAGGAGCGTAAAAATGACGGGTATGATGCTTTTATCGAAAAATATGGATTTGAATTTGGTAAAGTAAGACCTATGGAAATCGGTCTTGTCTATGATGCTGTGAAAAATGAAGATGTTGATATTGCTGTCGCTTATTCAACAGACGCACGTATTCGACTTTATGATCTAGTTATTTTAGAAGATGATAAAAGTTTATTTCCTCCGTACGATGCCAGTCCGGTAGTTAAGCAAGAGACAATTGATGAGTATCCAGAAATAGCTGATGCGATTGAACCATTGCTTGGTCGGATTGATTTAGATACAATCCAACGCTTAAACGGCGAGGTTGATATTGAAGGAAAAGATCCTGAAGAAGTGGCTGTGAATTATTTGAAAGAGCAAGGCTTGCTGGAATAGAGGAGGAATAAGTGCATGGAGAATATGCAGGTGCTCTTACAATACCTTGAGGGAAATTGGGCAAATATACTTTTATTAACATACGATCACATTCTCATGGTCATCGTCGGTATGATCCTAGCCTTAACTGTAGGCATTCCGTTGGGTATTGTCTGTGCAAAAAACGATCGGTTGGCCTCCATAATTTTGGCAATTGCTAACACTATTCAAGTGTTTCCAAGTCTCGCACTTTTGGCAATATTAATGCTTTTTTTGGGCCTGGGATTTAATACGGTTGTTATTGGCTTATTCCTATATTCCCTGTTACCAATTATTCGTAATACATATATTGGACTAAAAGGGGTAGACCCTAGCATTAATCAGGCAGGGGTAGGAGTGGGAATGACGCCATTTCAGCTTCTCATTAAAGTACAGTTGCCATTGGCTTTACCTTTTCTCCTCGCTGGTGTCCGTATAGCGACTGTAATTGGTATCGGTGTCGCGGCACTCGCGCCATTCGTTGGAGGTGAAGGGTTGGGGAGACTTATTTATTCTGGAATCAATTTACGGGATCCTATGAAAATATACAGTGGTTCCTTGGTTGCCGCAAGTCTCGCCATATTCGTCGACTACCTGTTAGGGAAAGCACAAAAGAAATTGGAGTATCGATAGTACGTACAATGTTCTCTATGGATGAGAAGGAAAAATGTAATAAATATATTGGATTTCTAACTAAAAAAGATAACCTACTGTATCCTGCATAAAATGTAGGATACTTTTTTTCTATATTAACTCACTCGCGTTGGATTAATTAACAATGCCATCTTTTGTCGCCTTTGCCCTCATTACCCTGAATTTTAACATGGACGTGTTTGTCAACAGGTATTATGCCCACGGACCTATTCTACAAGCATGTATCTTATTTATACTTTTTGTAGAATGAAATCAAATAAATTTAACCAAAAAGTACAAATGTCATTATGGTAATTTTAAAGCATAAAGAAATCAATTTTAGGAGGCTTTTAATATTATGAAATTCGGTCTTTTTTTATCAATGTATTACCCAGATACAAACAAACCCTATCATGAAATGCTGGATGAAACGGTTCAACTTTGCCAATACGCGGAAGAGTTGGGATACGACGCCATATTTATACCGGAGCATCATTTTGTCAACTTTATTACGAATCCATCATCGTTGTCACTTGCTATTCACATTGCGAATCACACGAAAAAAATTCGCCTTGTTACAGCAGTAGTTGTAATGCCTTGGTATCATCCGCTAGCGCTTGCAGAGGAGCTTGCTCTTGTCGATCACATTAGTAATGGGCGGATTGAATTAGGGGTAGCCAGAGGAGCAAATAAATACGAGTTTGACCGATTAGGAGTAGATATCAAAGATAGTAGAGAAATGATGAACGAATCTTTAGATGTTTTATTGAAGGCGCTTCAAGAAGAAGATATTAAGCATAGTGGTAAATTTTTCAGTTTTCCTGAAACAACGACGATGCCTAGACCACTCACAAAGCCCCATCCACCTATATGGGTAGGAGCTCAAACACCTGAAGGATTTCGTAATGCGGCCGAACGTGGATTTAATGTTTTTACAAGTCCTTTGTATGGATCATTTTCTACTGAGAGCGACTTCGAATATACTCTCAATCACTATAAAAACAGCTTACTTGAGACAGGCGCAAAACCCAAAGAGTTTGGTGTGTTAAGAAAAATATTTGTTGAAAAGGACCGCGAGACTGCCGAGAAGGAACTGGATCTTTTGATGGAACAATGGGGAGTATTTATGGCTTTTTATGAGACGGGCGGCTTAGATTTTCGGGTCGATAAAGCAGACACGCTCGTTGAAAAAGGAAAAGTAATTCCAGCAAAAATTGATATTGCTCTCGATCAACTGGCTGAAAGATACGATGATCCGATTTTGACTGATATCGATGGTGCACGAAAAAAATTAAAATATTATGAGGAAAAAGGGGTCACTATGTTCATGGCAAACATGCAATTTGGAAGTGATCATGAAAAAGTAATGAATTCTTTGGGCCGCTTAGGATCCTTGATTCCAGAATTTAGTTCAAGTAAATCGCTCGAAGGTCCTGTTAAAGCTTAATGAATACAGATGCGTGGGAGGAAAGAGAATGAAAGAAGGGTTGCTTTTTATCAATGGTGAGTGGATAACGTCCGAAACAAATCAATGGATAGACGTTGAAAATCCAGCTTCAGCCGAAATCGTTGGGAGAGTTTCTGATGCAGGTGCATCGGAAACTCGTCTGGCAATTGCAGCTGCAGAAGAAGCTTTTTCATTATGGTCCCAATTGCCTGCAAAAGAACGTGCTGATTATCTTATGGCAGTCGGAAAAAAGATGATGGATAGACAAAAAGAACTCGCAATGTTGTTAACGCATGAGCAGGGAAAACCTTTAGCCGAATCCCTTGGTGAAATCGCAATATCAGCTGACTATTTGTTTTGGAATGCAGAAGAAGCAAAACGTGTGTATGGAGAAACCATTCCTGCATCAAGCAGTAATAAGCGTATGTTAGCCATTCGTCAGCCTTTGGGTGTTTGTGCAGCAATAACGCCCTGGAATTTTCCAGCGATGATGATTACCCGAAAAATCGGTCCTGCCCTTGCAGCCGGCTGTACTGTGGTAGTGAAGCCAGCAAGCTATACACCCCTTACAGCTGTTGCTATTATGGAGATTTTCGAGGAAGTGGGAATTCCTAAAGGCGTTGTGAACCTTGTAACTGGTAGTGCGAGTGAAATTTCTGGAGAATTGATGAGTAATAACACTGTTCGGAAAATTTCCTTTACCGGTTCTACAGCTGTTGGGAAACTGTTAATGCGCGATGCAGCGGATCAGGTGAAAAAGTTATCTTTGGAATTGGGAGGACATGCGCCGCTCATTATATTCTCTGATGCAGATTTGGACGCCGCCGTGCAAGGTGTAATGAATAGCAAGTTTCGTAATGCAGGTCAAATGTGCGTATGTGTAAATCGATTATACGTAGAACGGTCGGTCGCAGAAGAAGTAACATCTAAACTTGCAAAAGCTGCAGCCGCTTTAAAAGTTGGTAATGGACTTGATTCCGGCGTGGAAGTCGGTCCTTTAATTAACCGGAAAGCTATAGATCATATTCAATCTCAAGTGGATGATGCATTGACCAAAGGGGCAAAAGTGATTACAGGCGGCTGTACTGTGGGGATGAACGGGGAACAGACAGGTGCTTTCTATCAACCTACTATTCTGTCAAATGTATCTGACGATGCAATAATCCAAAGTGAAGAGACGTTTGGACCTGTGCTTCCTATCTGGGTATTTGATGATGAGCAAGAAGTTGTTCAGAAAGCAAATGATAGTGAATATGGGCTGGCCGCATATCTCTACACACGGGATTTGGCACGTTCAGTTCGCGTAAGTGAAGCGCTGGAATATGGGATAGTCGGCATTAACGATACAGGCGTAGCAGCAGTTCAAGCACCATTCGGAGGAATGAAACAAAGCGGCTTCGGCGTCGAAGGTGGCTATTACGGAGTAGAAGAATATACTCAAATCAAGTATATATCAGTACAAATTTAACAGTTTGTTCTTTAATGAACAACACCCAGACATTACAAAGGGAGGGCCAAAGCATGAAACTTTTGGGTATTTCCGGAACGGTAACAGGTTCAAAAACTAAAATAGTTATACAAAGAGTATTGGATGAAGTAAAAGCGCAAAATCTGGACGTTGATGTTGAGTTATTGGATCTAAGTGAATATGATGTTCAGTTTTGCGATGGGCGTGATCCGGCTTTATACACGGGTGATACAAAGAAAGTAATAGATATTGTCTCTTCTGCTGACTTTTTCATTATTGGAACACCAATATTTAATGGTTCCCTCTCGGGTGCCTTGAAAAATCTATTTGACCTAGTTCCGGTTAAAGCGTTTCGGAACAAAGTGATGGGTTTTGTCGCTACAGGCGGAACATATCAACACTACTTGGTAATTGAAAATCAATTAAAACCTATTGCTGGTTATTACCGAGCTTATGTTGTTCCAGATTATGTATATGCGCACGATTCCCATTTCAACGACCAAAAGCAAATTTCTGACCCAGATTTGATGCAACGAATCAGTAATTTAGCCCATCAAGCAGTATACATGCATAATGCTCTGAAAACTAAAAATAAAAACCAAGCCCTGTCCTTTTTGTATGAAAGTTCATGATCGGATAACGTAAAAAGGAGAGTGTTCAAATGGCCCTTATTAAGGAAAAAGAAATCCATTTAAATGATTTGAGGTTTTCTCAGCTTTGCCAAGAACTGTATGGTATAAACCGAGGTGTGTATAACACGATTGATGACTGGTTTTATACGAAAGGAATAATAAATATTTTAGAGCGAAGAAAAGTTATTTTAGATTTCCTCGCTTCGTTGGAACAAAGTAATCAAAACATCCGCAGGTATCGGAAATTTGGCCACGGGGGCTTATCCGCCGAGTTGGACTCTTATTGGGAAGAAACAAAGTGCTCGTAAATAAACATATCACTCTATAATAACATGTCTATATTTTAAAAGGAGTTGAGCAATTTGACAAAAGTTTTGTATAAAAATGCCAAGGTTTATACACTCAATTCTTCTGAACCAATCGCCGATTCTTTTATCGTTGATGAAACTGATGGCACATTTGCCTGGGTAGGCAATGCATCAGAAGCGGAAAACTTCAGCAACGTTTATGATCTTGGCGGCGCAACCGTACTACCAGGGTTTGTGGACGCTCATACTCATTTGGAAGTAACGGCCATTTCTCGTTACATCAATGTAGATTGCAGATATCCCACAGTCAAGAGTATTGTTGAGATTCAACGAAAAATAAAAGAACGAGTGGCATCTCTTCCCCCGGGAGAATGGGTAGTAGCGCAGGGAGTAAATTTTCAAGATAGCTTGTTGGAAGAAAATAGATTTCCAACCAAGGAAGACCTTGATGCCATAAGTACAGTGCATCCAATTGTTTATCGACCAAGTTTCCATATGGCAATTCTGAATTCTAAGGCGTTAGAATTGGCGAATATTACACGGGACACACCTGATCCTCCCGGAGGAATCATCGAGCGTGATATACAAGGAGAACCTAATGGAGTCACAAGAGATGTTGAACATTATCTGCTAGGTATTCCGGAACCTTCAAGAGAAGAACAACAAAGAGCTTACATGCATTGTATTCAGAATGACTTTCTGGCCAGGGGAGTTACGAGTTTATTTGAAATCAGTCATACAAAAAACAGTTTGCGCAATTTGGCTGCAATAAACAGCCCGCTTCGTATTGGTGTATACGTCCATGTGCCCGGAACGGCAGACTTTGAAGAAGCCCTAAACGGCCTTCCCGATTACTTAAATGGCAATAACCCTTTTTTTGCAGGAGTTAAGGTCTTTATTGATGGAGGAACTACCGCATTAGCTGCTGCATATAACGAGCCATACGCGATAGATCCTTCTACATCGGGGAAAGTGGCCATTGATATTGACGAGTTGTTTGGTTATTTGAAGAGCTGTGATAATGCCGAAATTCCGCTGGTCATCCATGCAGTTGGTGACAGAGCCCAAGATATAGTGATTGAAGCGATGGAAAGATTAACTGCAACTGGAAAAAGGCAATTCCACGTAAAGCATAGAATCGAACATGGAGGCAACGTGCTCTGTACTCCGGAACGTCAAAGAAAATTTAAAGAAGTTGGCCTTATTCCTGTACCCAACCCTTCATTTATTATGGTTTTTGGTGATGCACTTGGAAAATATCTGGGTGAAAGAAGAACGCAGTATGCATATCCATTTAAAAGTATGATTGAAAACGGGCTAGAACCTGCATCGGGGGGAGATTGTGCGGGTGCAGAAATGAGATCAGCCAATCCTTGGTTTAATATATGGTGTACGATCAACAGAAAAACCCAATCTGGAAAAGTATTGCACCCGGAAGAGGCGATTGATTTAATGGATGCACTTCGAATGCATACGATATGGAGCGCCAAAGCGTGTGGTGTTGAAGATAAGGTAGGCTCTATTGAAACAGGGAAATTTGCTGACTTCATATTGCTCGAAGAAGATATATTTTTCGTTCCTGTAGAAGAATTAAAAGATATTTTGCCGCTGGAGACCTGGATTGGCGGAAAGTTAATTAAAGGTAAAAAGGAGCAACGTCATGCCGATTATTCACATTGATTTACTGGATGGAAAGTCAGTTGAGCAAAAAGATGAACTGATCTCCAGCGTTACCGAAGTTACTGAAAAAGCCCTTGGTGTTGATAAAGAGCACATTACAATAATATTAAGGGAAGTTTCGAGGGATCATTGGGCTGTACAAGGAAAAGCTTTAACTAAAAAAATTGAACAGTAATAACGAAAGTTCTTAATAAAGTATTTTTGTTTAAATAAATAATATTTAATAATCTATGCTTCAAAAGTGAAAGACGAATAGAATTGCCCCGTCAAAAAAATATGTCACTGTTTTAATTAAATGTGATATATTATTAGCAACTTAATGGGGAGTTCAATTCGTCTATATTTTTATATAATTAATGAATGCCGTTCTTCTACATTATAAACGCTAAAAAATATAAAAATAATGAGGCATTTTACTATTTGAAACAATTAGCCAATTACGATAGCAAATATTACTAATTCAACATGAGAGAGAAATCCATAATAGGTACCTTAATGAAAGGAATCCATAAAATATAAGTATTCAATTCGAAATATTAATTATATAATAACTATTAAAACGATACGGCAGGTGAGAGAATTGGATGGATTAATAACAGATCATATAGAGCTTCTCAATGAACAGCAAGTTCGAAACTTATTAAAAATCTCAAACATAGTAAACTCTAATTTTGATCTAACTAGTATGTTACAAACAATAGTTGACACTATTTCAGAGAATTCCATATGGCCTATTGTGGGTATCGTAATTATCGATGAGGAGAAGCATGAGGAATGGTTTGCTGCGCAGCGGGGTTTTAAAATCTATAACTCAATCGAAGAAGATCGATGGTCATTGGATATCTGTATATCACCTCAGGCTGTACGGTCCGGAAAAGCTATTGTCATAGAGGACTTTTTTCAAGTAGACGATTTACCACCTGGTGTAAGGGATTACTGTATTGAAAGTGGTTACAGATCTGCTGTACTCGTACCTTTAAAGGAAACCTATCCCAGTACCGTGCTTTGGTTATGCACCCCAGATGTTACTCAACATACCCAAAGTGATATTGTGTTTGCAGAAAGTTTGTCAAATCAGGTAGCTATTGCTTACCGAAATGCACAATTATATGAAAAGTCCCGTAGCCAGGCTGCCGAATTAGCTAAAATCCACGACACAATGGGGCAGCTGCTGAATATGGTTGTTGAACGGGATACATCCGAGAAAATCAGGAATGCAGCTGCCCAGATGTTCAAGAACCCAATTTGGTTTGAAGACCATTACGGTAACCGTATACCTAATATAGGCGGGCCTTCTGCTCCTGATAAGCTCGAAACGACTTTACCGATTAAATATCCCTATAAAGATCATAATGTCTTAGCCATTCCCATTGTTTCCGGATCTGAGCAATTTGGCTGGTTATTGTCCTTAGATTCCCATGAGGATTTTAAAGAATCCGATATTTCATTTCTTAGGCAGCTTGCTTTGATTTTCTCAATGGTATTCTTAAAAGAGCGTGTTTTTCATGAAGTTGAATCTCAAGTCCGAATGGATCTATTTTCTTCCTTAGTATCTATTACAGAAAAAGATACACAGAACAGCATTAAACTGAATCAGCGAGCTACAGCTTTAAGAGTAGAGATACCACAACGAGGACGTGTTGCAATAGTGGGAGTAGATAGTGGAAACTCTGTCATTGATTTTAGTTTTCAGGACAAGTTGGCTCGAGCAGCCACTACAATTGCCCGTTGGCTTCCCAACCGTCTGGTAGCCATTCAAGATCAATATATTGCTATGTTAATTAGTCCGGGCGAAGAGAATAAAATTGCAAAGCGTCTAACAGAATTAAACTTCTTCTTTTCCACTTCTCAGCCTATTTTGGCAGTGGGGGAAATTGTCGAAAGTAAAAATTTATATGGTGTGTCACTAACTTCTGCATTAAAAGTTTTAAATGTAGTACGTTATCTAAATTTAAAAGGAATGGTGTTTAAATCAGAGGATCTGGGTATTTATTCTATTCTCTTTGATCCTGGTAAACAAGGAGAACTTGAATCTTTTTCAAGAAAAGTATTGGGCCAATTACTTTCAAACGATCCACAAGGAATATATTGGGAGACTTTAAAAACCTTTTTTGAGGAGAATTTCCATTTGGAATCCACTGCTAAAATCTTGAATATTCATATTAGTACTCTTAGATACAGGTTGGACAAAATCCAATCATTTGGAATCGATTGGAAAAAATCAGATACTCGATTGGAAATACACATTGCTATTGTTGTAGAAAAATGGAGGCGCTAGCAGTTTGAATATTCCTTTAACTAGTCGCCACTCCCATTAATCAAAATCAATCTACCTTTGATTAATGGGAGTGATTTTTATTTTATCAAAATATCCTGCCAATGAAAGAAGAAAAACGCCAGTATCCATAAGGATAAGGACGTTTTTCTTAGTTTTGTTTAGTAAGGTAAAAACATCAATGCCAAGTAGTGAAAAAAGCGCTATCATCGCAGATGAGGAGTACTTAGTTGTTTAGATAATTCTTTGAAAAAAATTAAACAGCAATGTTATCTTCTTCGTTATCTTCCTCTTTTTTTTCCGACAAGAATGCTGTTTCCTGTTTCAAGGATTTCATGAAGGAAACGATCATGACTAATACTACTACTGTAAAAGGTAATCCTGCTGCTACTGAAACAGATTGTAAAGGAGTCAATCCCCCACTATAAATTAAAGTAATAGCTATTGCTGCGATGACGATTCCCCATAATATTTTAGTTCTATTTGTAGGATTGTTAGATTCTTCACTCATCATTCCTAATACAAACACAGTTGAATCTGCCGAAGTAACCATAAATATTAGGATGGAAATGATGGACAATGCCATTAACATAGAACTGAATGGGAAGTACTGTAGAAAAAGGAAAAATGCTGTGGTCACATCCTCCATTACATTGTTTGCCAATTCACTTCTTCCTAAGTTATGAATGAAATGCAGTGCACTACCGCCGAAAACAGAAAACCACGTGATTGATGTGAAAGCCGGTACAAACATTGTACCCATAACAAACTCTTTAATTGTTCTCCCTTTAGAAATTCTTGCGATAAAGATTCCTACGAAAGTGGCAAAACTTATAATCCATCCCCAATAAAAAATCGTCCAGTTTGAAAGCCAAGTATTGTCTGTTGAAAAAGGCTCCATCCGTAAGCTCATTCCCACTAGGTTTTGAAGATAGTCTCCACCGGATGCTACTAATATTTGAAGGATTTTTTGTGTTGGACCAAGAATGAAAATTAGCGCCAATATAATAAAACCTATTACTACATTTATATTTGACAATCTTTTAATGCCACGGTCCAGTCCATAGCATGCTGACATAACGAAACCAATAGTGATAATCACAAAAAGAATACTTTGAGAAAAACTAGTATTGTCTATTCCCCAGACAAAGTCTAATCCGCTTGCTACCTGTCTAACACCCAAACCCATTGAAGTTGTAACGCCTGATAGTATTGCGAAGATTGTTAAAATATTAACAATTTTTCCAATAGGTCCATGTATTTTCTCCCCCAGTAATGGGTATAGCGTATAACTTATGAGAGGGGGATAATTTTTACGAAATTGAAAATACGTTATCATTAAACCAATAATACAGTTAACCGCCCAAAAATGAAGACCCCAATGAAAGAAAGAAGTACTCAGCGCCAACTTAGCAGATTCGGAAGTACCGCCCTCACCAACTGGGGGAGATAAATAATGCATAACTGGCTCTGCTACTCCCCAAAAGAAAAGACCTGCAGCTAAACCGGTACTAAATAACATCGCTAGCCATGAACCGGTGCTAAACTCCGGGCGGTCTGAGTCTTTCCCTAATCTTATTTTTCCATATTTAGAGAAAGCTAGATATATGCACATGACCACAAACAGAGTAAATGAAATCAGGTAAAACCACCCGAAACTATCAGTAGCAAAAACTAGAAAGCTGGAGGAAATCTCACTTAGCTTTTTAGGGCTAAACACTCCAATTAGAATAAAAATTAAGGTAACCATTAACGATATGATCATGACGGAATTTTTCTTTAACATACCACATTTCCCCCTAATGTAAATTTGTGAGAGTAGATTAAATTATGTTCATCACCACTAGAACAGTCAATACTTTATAACGTTTCGAATCACTTTCTTTCATATTAAATTATTTATTAAGTTAATGATAGCACTTACATCCTCCTACTTTTTGTTGAGTTTTTAAGCGAAAAGTAATAAAAAAGTTGAAATCTATTCGCATGGAATACATTGGGAGACTATAAAAGCTTTTTTTGAGCAGAATTCCAATAATACTTTTAACTCCCCAAAAATGAAGGGCTAGTATTCATTCTTGGTTCGACACAACGTTTCCCCTTCCTATATATTAGTACAACTATTTTATAATTTTTTATCAATAATTTAACAGAAAAATAGGAGTATAATACTGTTAATATTTTGAGTATTAAAAGCAGAAGGGGGATTTTGAAAACTCGAAAATGTTATATTGAATCCAATTTCAAACGAGCGAAGGGTATAGCAAAAGTAATACACCTTAGGAGGAGTTATAATGTCTAAACCATATTTAGTTATTGAGTGGAATGATACAGAAACAGATGCAAAAGGCCATGGAAGCGGTATCTTCTAGCAGAAGAAAAACAGCTGTCCAGAGTATTGGTGGAAGTTATATTTTTCAGTATTTCGGATGATGCAGCGGGGGACTTGGATCTAATGATGGGTACATTGGAAGGTGAAAACATGTTTTGGTCAACACGTGTTGATTGTGATTCGAAAGTAAAAACCTTGCTACTCATTCATCTGGTGGAATATTTACATAAAGGTTTTAATACGAAAGCATTTGATCACAGCTTCTATTCGGCAACATCCACGAACATCCGATAAAAATGTTATCCCTCTACGGAGGCATCCTTTTACTAGAAATTAAAGACATTCAGGAGGATTTACAATGATTAACCATACAGAATATACAGTAGCAGATGCGATAGTAGAAGAACTGGTCGCAGCAGGAGTTGAGGTTATTTTTGGAATAGTGAGTATTCACAATATGCCAATCTATGATGCGATGCTTCGCAATGGAAAGATAAGAATGGCCACTGCGCGCGGTGAAAGCGGTGCGGTTAACATGGCTGACGCTTATGCGCGTGCAACCGGTAAACTCGGTGTAGTTTTGACAAGCACAGGTGCAGGCGCAGGAAATGGTGCAGGCTCATTGACGGAAACGTGGAATTCCGGTACTCCGCTTCTCCATATTACAGGTGAAGCAGATTCTAACTATATCGGAACCGACCAGCGTTATATCCACGAATGCAGGGACCAGCTGAAGATGATGGAAGGAGCAAACAAGGCGGCGTACCTCTTGAAGCGTCCAAAATTGATCACTCCGTTTATAAGAAAAGCAATCAAAGAGGCGCAGACTGTTCCGACAGGACCTATTACCGTCTCCATTCCAACAAATTTCCAGGCAATGATCATTCCGCAAAACCAATTGGTTGAAGTGGCAACTGTTCAAGATCCTGAAGCTAAGGTTAACCTTCCAGTTGAAGTAATTGAAAAAATTGCTACAGCAAAAAGACCGGTCATTTGGACAGGTGACGGGATTATTCATTCAGGTGCATCTGAAGAACTATTGGAATTAGTGGAGAAGATCCAGCCTGCAGTAGTCACTAGTGAATCTGGAAAAGGATCTATTCCTGAGAATCACCCTCTTTGCATCGGCAATTTCTCGTTTTTCCCTCAATTTGAGGAGCTCTTGGAAAAGGCAGATTTGCTTATTAGCATTGGAGTTCGTTTCCGAAGAGAAGAAACAAATGGATGGACATCTCCAGTTCCTAAAAATCACATCAATATAGATCTTAATCCAAATGCATTTAACCGCAACTTCGATACAATGTACGGTTTGGTTGGCGATGCCAAAGCAGTTTTACAAGAAATCAACAAAGCATTAGCAAACAGGGAGATTACTCCGGATACCTCATATGTGGATGAAGTGAGAACCGTCCGCCAAGCGGTTCGCGACAGCCTATGCTGCACGATAAAACCATATGGTGATATCGCTGCGATCATGAATGAACAGCTTCCGGAGAATACTGTCCTTATTACTGACGTAACAATCCCTGGATACATATGGGCAAACAAATTGGTCGACATTCACGAGCCTAGAAATTACCTTTACATGACTGGCGGCGGTATTGGACAAGGCTTGCCAATGGCGATTGGTGCAAAAGTCGGTCAACCGGAAAAGCCTGTTGTTCTTGTTGCAGGTGACGGCGGCTTCATGGTGAATGCTGGTGAAATGATCACTGCGGTTCAGGAGGATGCACCGGTCATCATTCTGTTATTCGATGATGGCGGCTACGGAATTTTAAAATACTACCAGGAAGCAGCTTATGGCAGAAAAACGGCAGTGGATTTGAAAAACCCTGATTTCGTCATGATGGCAAAATCTATGGGCTTTGACTCAGAAAAGGTTACTACTGTCGAAGAGTTTGAAAAAGGTTTGGCTAATGCGCTTGAAAGCAAAAAGCCTTACATGGTTGTTGTAGATGTAGAAGCATTTGGAATCCTTCACTATGAAGATTCCGATGAATATATCCGTTCTTTCCGTCCGCACAACTAATACGGAACAACTTACAAAAGTACGGCTAGGAAACATTTATCTTAACAAAACATTGGCGACCGTATGGGAGAAGTAACCTGCATATGGCAGCCAATGTTTTTATGGTGGGCGCATGGCTTTTAAAATATGACAAATGAAAAATCCGAAACAATTTATTAAATGAAATTGTTGCAAAATTGCAGTTCAATCAGCTGTGAACAAGGAGGCATAAGGTTATGGCAAAAGAATTGAAGTTATATATAAACGGGAAATGGGTGGATTCAAGCAATCCGGAAAAGCAGGATATCTTAAATCCGGCCAACCAGGAAGTCATTGCCAAATCCCCACTAGCTACAGTAGAAGAGACAGAAGAAGCGATAAAAATTGCCAAATTAACATTTGAAAGCGGCGTTTGGTCTGAACGCTCCCCGCTAGAAAGATCAACAGTACTACTGCAGATCGCTGAAAAAATGGAGGAACATCTGGAAGATATTATAGAACTGGAAATCCAAAATAACGGTAAAACCAGACGTGAGGCACAATCGGATGCTACCGGGGCAGTTTACACATTCCGTTTCTATGCTGGATTGCTCAACAATCATAAAGGTCAAATATATGAATATTCCGAGAAGTTGCAAACAATGATTGTTAAGGAACCGATGGGAGTTGCTGGATTGATTGTTCCCTGGAACTACCCTTTATTGATGAGTGTATGGAAAATTGCCCCCGCCCTGGCAGCAGGAAACTGCATTCTTTTAAAACCAGCTGAAATTACGCCAATGACAGCGGTGAAGGTATTTGAAATTATTGATGAATCAGATCTCCCGAAAGGTGTGGCACAATTGATAATGGGATCCGGTTCCAAAGTGGGGCAGGCAATTGCAGAAAGTGATGATGTCGATGTTGTTTCGTTTACTGGAAGCACCGCAGTCGGACGCAACATTATGCAGGCGGCAGCGGGCAATCTGAAAAAAGTCTCTTTGGAACTTGGAGGAAAATCACCGAACATTATTTTCGATGATGCCAATCTCGAAACAGCTATCACCTATTCGTTATTTGGAATCTTCATGGGATCTGGTCAGGTTTGCTCATCTGGAAGCCGTATTTTGGTACAAGAAGGGATTTTCGATGATTTCGTTGCCGAATATGTAAAAAGAGCTAAAGGAATCAAGGTTGGTCCGGGAAATGACGAAAATTCGCAAATGGGTGCCATCGTCAGCGAAAAACACATGGAAAAAATTTTGAACTATATCCAAATTGGAAAAGAAGAGGGTGCAACGCTTGAATGTGGAGGCAATCGCATTGAGAGGGATGGCATGCATCGTGGCTTCTTTATTGAGCCGACCGTTTTCACTGATGTAACGAGCGACATGAGAATTGTCAGAGAAGAGATATTTGGTCCTGTCGTCGCTATTCAAAAGTTTAAAGATGAAGCCGAAGTAATCAGAATTGCGAACGATACGGAATATGGGCTTGCAGGCGCTGTATTCTCCAAAGATCAAAATAAAGCGATGCGTGTCATTAAAAAAGTACGAGCGGGAATCACTTGGATCAATGCCTACCATCTGACAAATATTCAGGCCCCGTGGGGAGGCTATAAACAAAGTGGTATCGGTAGAAGCCTCGGCACGTTTGGAATGGATGAATATCAAGAGGTAAAACAAATCAATATCAATCTTGAAACAAAGCCAATTCAATGGTTTGAATGAGAATCGGGTCAGGCTATATTGCTTGACTTTTGCTGAAAAAGTTAATACAACGCGAGTGATTAATTTTGTGATTTTTTATCTAAACAAAATAAACCCCAAAAAGCCTGTACCATTTATATATCGTCAAAACTGCACCAATATAAAAAGCGCCTAACCCCTTGACAACAAAGGGTTAGGCGCTTCTCTCTTATATCGGGATGACAGGATTTGAACCTGCGACTCCTAGCACCCTACGGTGAAAGATTGATTATTTTATAACAGTTTTGGTTGTGGAAACGTTGGTATATTAACAATTTCCAGATGTATATTTTATGTGTTTGATGGAATTGGGTTCATATGCAGAAGTTAAACCCTAAACCCCAAAAGAGTATTCGTTTTTCTTTTTTTCTTCTTTCCTGTTCAATTAAATTTAGTATAATATGTTTTGCGAAAAACAACATGATTATTAATTTAACGTGTTCTGGCATATGTTGATTTATAATGAACACAAGTCTTTATTATTTCAATTTAAAAATACCCCAAGCGTTATAAAACCTTGGGGTTAAATAAATTATCCAATTTGTTTGCGGCACCCCGGTTAGCTTCTTTTAGGAAATGGCCGTAAGTGTTCATGGTCATCTGTATATCAGAGTGTCCTAAGCGCTCAGAGATTATCTTAGGATGCTCTCCTTGATTGATTAACAAAGTAGCAGCAGTATGCCGCAGATCGTGGAAACGAATTCGCTTGAAAGGGGGCTTATTCTCTTTTTCTAAATGCCCATTGATTCGGTCTAAAAACCTTCTCCACCAGGTACTAGGTACGCTTGGAAAATAAGGCTTGCCCATATTTGAAGAGAAAACAAAGAAATATTCTCCGCCTTCCCATAGTTCAGCCGCTTGAAGTCGTTCTTTTTTCTTGAAGAGGTGAAAATCCTTTAGCTCTTTAATTAAGAATTGAGGGGCCACTACAATTCTTTCTTTTCCGTTTTTAGGTGGGCCTAAAAAGAGCCCCTGTTCTTTAGTATAGGAAAGAGTCTGGTGTATGTGTATTTCATGGGTATCAAAATCAATATCATCCCATTGGAGGGCAAGTATCTCTCCACGGCGAAGTCCGACATTAATGGCTATTTTGACCATAAGGCGGTATTGCTGCTTTTCATCTTTCAATAGATCAATTAGTTGAAATACTTCGTCAGTCGTGTAAACATCATACTTTTTATATCTAACGATGGGCTTTTCGGCATTTTCTACTGGATTATGTTTAACAAGCTGGTTTTTCTTTGCAAAGTTAAAAATGCTTCTTAACACGTTGTAATGCTTTTGGATATAAGAAGATGACAGGCCGCCTTCTTTTCCATCATTACGGGTGGTTTCTAGGCTTTTCAGATAATCAGTTATATGGATGGGCATGACCTTATTCATTTGTCGGTTTTTAAAAACTGGTAGGATATGCCCATTCAGCAAATGCTCATACATTTCAAGCGTTCCTGGAGACAATTTCCCTTCTGCATATTTGCTTTTCCATTCTTCAATAAATTGTCCAAACTTCATCTTAGTGGGGTCAATATATTCCTGGGCCTCAATTTCAGTAACAAAAGCGGCAAGCATTTTCCTTGCTTCCGTTTTATTTTTTACTTTTACAGTTTTCCGCTTGCGAATCTGCTTCCCGTTTTCGTCATATCCGAGACTGACTTCCAATCTCCAGGAGTTTTTCCCCCTTTGTTCGATACGGCCAGCCATGTTCATTCACCCTCCATTATAAAGTTTTCGGTAAATTTCCTGATTTTTTGCTTGTCTAATTCCGAACAAGCCTTATTAAATTTTTGTATTTTACACAAATCATATCATAAAGATCCTTAATTATTAACTTCTTCTTGTAATATTCAAAAAGTTAAGCTGTGGCATGACAAGCTAATAATCTATTAACTTTGTTAGAGGATTGGAAAGGAATGAAGCAAATTAAGGAAAGCTATTCCTATTTTATACCCATAGCAAATTGAGAAATCAGAGGAGCAAAGCGGTAAAAAATTAAAAAAATAACAGACCCAAAATAATTTATAAAAACTACTTAGAATATCCAGCAGATGTATGTACAATGCCTTGTAAGAATATAAAAGGAGTGGAAAAACATGCCTAATCTTAAGGAAGCAATTAAACAACATTATAAAAGCCAGAAGCCAGCGTACGCACCGATTCAACGTACAACTCTGACTGTAAAGGAAGTATCTGCGTACCTAGATATAAGCACTGACTTCGTTTATAAGCTGGTTAGGGAAAAACAAATTCCCCACGTAAAAATTGGAAGTCGCATTTTATTTAAAAAAACGTCAATCGAAAGATGGCTCAATGAAATTGAATTTTCGCCATAAGGAGATGGGGAAAATTGTTTAAAATTAAGATTTTGAATCCTAAAGCAGTTTTAAAAACAGCTGTAATTCTTGAAGTTGCAGCAACAATGAGGGGATCATATGTTAGGTCATTTAAATGTATATCTCCTTCATTGTATTTTTCTAAGGTTTCTTTAAAGATTCGGTCGTAATTTAGCCTTCACCGTCCGCGGGAGGCTCGGTCCGTTTTTGCATATTTTTGTAATAAAGTCTTCATACTTCTGGGACCACAAATCACTGACCCAGTTCATCATTTCCAGTAAAGTGCCTTAATAAGCTGTTCTTAAAGCGTTTTCTGCTTTTGCAAGTTCATATAGTTATTTAATAATTACTCGTACATTGAGGATTTGATGATCCAGCCGAAAAAGAGTGGACTAAATTTATATTTTTGATACTTCCTACCTTGTTAGAAAAATATTTTCAGTCCGTGTGGCTATAAATCTCCATTAAATATAGGGGTATTCACTTGTTATGGCTTTTTTATATCCCGTTGGTGTTCTTTTTCGTATTAAATAGTAGCTTCATTGAGGGCGGAAAAACAATAACAATGACGTGTAGGGTTATTAATTTCATTATTAAATGTGCGGGTATAAACAAGTAATTAAACGAAAAGTACTAAGTTTCGGATAATTGTTCAAGAAAATTTATCTTTCAATAACTAAAATGATTCTATGCAAAAGCATAAAATCACAAAATCGGTTGTAGAAAAAGGGATTGAGGGTGAAAAAACAAAAAAAAACAAAAAAATTATAAAAATCACTTAAAACCTCCACTATGCGTAGTTAAAATGCTTAATAAAGGGAGGGAAAAAATATGTCTGGACTTCACGGAGCGATTAAAGAACACTACGAAAGGCAAAAACCAAAGTATGTGCCAATTGAGAGAAAAGCATTAGATACAAGGGAGGTAGCTGAACTTTTAGGAGTAAGCAAATTTTTGATTTACCGATTGGTTAGGGAGAAGCAGATTCCTTTTGTACGCATAGGAACTCGATTAATCTACCGAAAAAATTCTATTGAAAAATGGTTAAATGAACTGGAATACACACCGTAAGGAGAGATAAAAGTGCATGGTTAGAACACCAAGGTATGGATCAATGCCGGACTCTTGGTAGCGGCAGTAATTATTGAGAAGCCCATCTATTTTAATGCTTAACAGGTGATATATGTTACACGTTTTGGAAATTAAATTAATCAACAAAGCATTAAATGCCATAGAGAAAATCACTATCAAGAGAAAGAACTCATTTCAAAGATTTCATGATGTGGCTGGATGATTGAAAGACGGGGTATAGATGGATCAAGTTAAAAGTAAAAAACACCTACATCATAGCAGTTATGCGAATGAAGAGTCTAACCGATTATGAGGGTTCGAAGTCACCTAGACCAGAACCTTCATAAAATCACCTACATTTACTATATCATTTGTCACAATATAAATAAGATGTCTTTTAAGGGGAGGAGGTTAAAGATTGTTAGCAGCTAAAAAGACAGAGATCAGCCTTAAATACGATAAACCGATTAATATAACCAACTTTCGGTCAGCTATAGATATACAAGCAAATAATGAAACATTAACATATTCAGCCTTTTTAAGCAGATTGGTAAATATAAAAGTAACCAGGAATAAAGGTTCTGCCGGGGGTTTTGTAGGTGGATTTGTACAGAATGAGCGAACCAACAATAATACAAAGAGTCGGAGCATCGTAACCATCGATATAGATACCGACAATCCACCCCAAAACCTTAATGTTTGGGCAGAGATTGAGGGGCGGGCTAATTTTGCTATCTCCCTGTATTCCACACACAGGCACAGAATAAAAGGCCTAAGATACAGAGGTCTCATACCTTTAGCTAAAGAAATAGAGCCAAAACATTATGAAGAGGTTGCACGTTTTTTAGTTGATATTCTTGGGATAAATGACATTGGATTAGTAGTTGACGCTTCTTCATATGTTGTTTCGCAGCTTATGTACTATCCAACTTGTGAAAATCCAAATAACTATGAGTTTTATTACCAAGATGCTCCCTTATTTGATGCTAGCTTGGTAGTTAAACAGAGTAAGAGTATACCAGAGTTTAAGAATGAAAAAAAGCAAGATCCGCGCGGAAAAGCAAACTGGATAGGGGCTTGGACTTCCGTATACTCGATTACTGATGTTTTGGACAATTTCTTGCACGATATATATGAACCATTTAGGAGTGACAGGTACACATATATAAATGGAAGTACAAAAGGCGGTGTCGTCATTTATGACGATAATACATTTGCCTATAGCAATCATTCAACGGATCCTATTTCCGGTATGAATGTAAACAGCTTCGATTTATTTAGATTGCATAAATTTGGCCATTTGGACACAGAAGTAAAACATAAAAAAATAACAGATATGCCTTCTTATAAAGCTATGGTTGAGCATTGCAAACAGGATGTGAAGGTTAATGCCTTTTATAACGAGCATATTAGGAAAAGTGTGAAGGATGACTCCCGATTACACATCATAGATAATTCAATCCAGGGTGTCCATCCGGGACAGTTCTTTAATGAAAAGACGTTTCTACATCATGAATTTGCATGCTTTTTAGTAAAGAAAGAAAATATTATTCAGCTTGATGACCGGTTGCATGTATATATAAAAGGGAGATATGTAGCCGATGATAATTTGATTAAGCGTAAGATGATTAATATTATTCCAAAGTTGAAGGAAACACAGCTTAATGAAGTTATGGCGAGGCTAAAACTAATAGCGGAAGTGAAGGAGCATGCACCCACGCGCTATATCGGTGTAAAAAATGGCGTGTATGATCTAGAAAAAGATAGAATATTAAATCACAGCCCAGAATTTGTTATTACCAATCAGATTAACGCAAAATATGATCCTTCGGCTATGTGTGCGCATATTGATAATTTATTTTCAACGATAAGCGACAACAATTTGGAAATTGAACAGCTTTTAAAAGAAATGATTGGTTACACCTTGTTTAGAGAAAATTCATTTGAAAAATCTTTCATCCTAAAAGGTGAAGGCGGAAATGGAAAATCCACTCTGTTTAAAGCAATATATGCCTTTTTAGGTGATGAGAATATTTCAGCTATGTCTTTGTCTGAATTGCGAGAACGGTTCAATACAGGTATGTTACACGGCAAACTAGCAAACATTGGAGATGATATACCTTATACGTCAATTAAGGATACGTCAGTATTTAAAAAGTTAACAACGGGCGATCTGATCAAAGGCGAATATAAAGGTGAAAATCCATTCCAGTTTAGAAACTTTGCAAAGCTAATTTTTGCTACTAATCGGCTGCCGAGACTATTTGATGGTTCACAGGGGTTAAAAGACAGGCTAGTGATTGTACCTCTAAATGCACGGATACGCAGAACTCACAAACAGGATCCATTCTTTGAACACAAAATTACAACTGAAGCGGCCCGAAGTTATTTGCTTAATATTGGTCTTGATGCACTAAAAAGACTGCTTGCCAGAGGGTATTTTACGCTTCCGAAAATAGTTCGAATTTCTTTACAAGAATTTGAGATTAGTAATAATCCAGTAATTGAGTGGCTGAATGAGTATTACGAGGATGGGAAGGACATCCATGGCATGCCTGTTTCTTCAGCTTACTCTGATTATGTGAATTTTTGTGAAAACAATCATTATAAACATATTTTGAGTAAAAAGGCACTTACAACAGAATTAGAGCAGTTGAGCTATATATCCGGCAGAAAAACTGTAAATGGTAAAACTGCAAGAGTTTACCTAAAGAAGGTTTAGAAAGGTGGACAAATGTGGACAGTTCGAAGAGAATCTGTCCAAGCTAGTAATCTTGTTATGCCTGCTATGGGACCTTTTTGGACAAATGGACAGATCTTTATAACTCATATAGAAATTGATGAAAGTGAAATATTGTATGTATTTTAAAAATCTTAGTTAGAGACAGAAAAACTGCCCAATCTGTCCATATTTGCCTTGAGACTTGATGTATCAAGGGTTTAGATATGGACATATGTAAATAAGATCGTCTAAAACTTGTCGAAAACTTGTCCAAGCTATTGATTCATGGGTAATCTTGAGCTTGAAGAGCTTAGTAGGACTATACCGGCCAAGGCTTAGCGGCTATGTAGTCCATGTTACAGTTTAAGGCATTTATCTCATCGAAAAGGCGGATTTTGTCCATTCAAAGATCGAAAGATATGACAAAAATATTGAGCATTTTAGGCTTACACGTACCTTTATTTAAGAAAAGCGTACTCGAGTGTGTTATTTGACAAAATTTCAAGTTAAAAAAGTCTTATACATTTTTATCTGCAAATCCAAAAATCTAGAGGATTGATAAGAATGTGGTTCTAAACTGTTAACAAGCAGCGCCAAGAAAACTACAAGAGTAGTTATGAAAATTATAAGAGGTGAACAAACTATGTTGAATATAAAAGAAAGAATTAAAAAAGATTTTCTTAACGATCCATTATTTTTGTTGTGTTCTCAAAAAGTAGAAAATAGCAATTTACTTTTTCCGGATTTCTTGAATGAGATGTACACAGATATTCATTGTAGGTACACCATAAAAGAGGCTGAAATATGGATAAACAGAAGTGGTTCTGCTTTAAAGCATTATGTAAAAGAACTTCGTGGCTATATAAATGCTTTCAAGGAAGGAAATCGCTACAAGTTATACTATCAGGATGTTTATAAACTATTTTTGATTAATATGTTAATAAAAAAATTTAAAAAAGAATTAAAGGATGTTAAATCCGAATTAAATAATTCAGCAGGTACAGAGTCCAAGCAGCATTTTTTTGAGGACAATAAGCTAGTTGCAAAAGTAAAAAAACTCGAAAAAAGAGTAAACCAGTTAGAAGAAGAAAAAAAGAGCAAAATAGAAAAGCAAGAGATAATAGTACTAAAGCTGATCTATTAGTCTATACAGTTTCCAAATTAATCAAATGCAAGGTTTTAATGCTATCAATTTGATAATTGATACCAAGAGCGTGTTTGCTTTATTATATAATGAAAGTAAATATTCTTAGATTTGTTTCATGCTAAATTGAATATTATAAATGGTCCTAACAAGAGAAGTACTGTGGTAACGTTATAAGCAAATGGTTAAAGTGCTGTCCGCATGACAAGGCTATGTACTATAAAAACTAATTCTTAATAACGCAATGTAAATATAATGACAGGAGGAGGGACATTTTCATGGTATCAGAAGGCAATAAAAGTATTGAAAATAACGAAAAAAGCAAGCCGAGATACGGAACAGGCCTATTCATGACTTCCAAGTGGATTCCTCCCCATAGAAGGATGCTTAACAAGACTTTTTCCAAGATATTTAAAAAACTACCGAAGCCCTGGAAGTAACCTTTGTATAAGATCCGAACTATAATCCAAGATTTTTCATTTAGAGTTTGGGTTTGTTAAATAAAGTGTGTAAGTCCACTTATCAATGTATTTTAATACACTATCTTTAAGCTCGTGTTGAAGGAGGAATTGGTTTCTGACCATGGCCGAGTTTTGGATAGGGCCACCATCCCGCTCTTTGTTTTTAGTTCCTTAATGCTCAAATATAATACTTTTAACAGGGCATTCTCATTGGGGAATGCCCTTTTTTTTGTCACTTTTCTAAAACTAGAATGAATGCTTTCCACGGCGTTAGTGGTATATGATTTTTCGAAAAACACGCCATAGTTAAAGAGCTGTTTGACGTGGTGGAAATTCCTCACCCATACGTCAATGGCTCCTGGATAGGCTGTCAAAGGCACTATGGCAAGCCTTCAGACTCGGGGCGCTATATACCTTTCTTAATGAATCTAAAGAATACAGTTAAATATGCATTAGAGCCAAAAACCATAATTTTTTAGGAAAACTGTTTATGGTGTCGGGATTAAGGTGTCGGTTTAACGGGGCACCTTGACTGCGACACCGAGGTGTCGATGGATATGACAGAAAGTATTGAAATGGAGAGGGTTTTTTCTCTTCATTTTTTTATTTAGGTCGAGACTAAATATACTTTCTACAAAGCATTAAAATTCAAAACAATTAAAGCTATAGTACTCTCAAGGGCTCTTTAAATTCATTCATTTTTAGAGGGAAATTGATTAGCTTTATTTTATTATCCAGTATTTATTATGGGAAAATCCAAATACTTAAATACGAAGGTGGTAATTTAATGTTTCCGAGCACTACTGATATTAAAATAATTAATAATTTAAACATGAGTGGGGTTTACTTAAAAAAAGTGGATATGGACCTTTTATTGTTCCTCTATGAACAAAAAATGTTATCAACAGAACAGCTGTATAGATTTCATGTTCTAATTCAACCAATAGACAGAAAGCGAATATCCAGGAAATTAACTAAATTCGAAAAGAACGGACTTGTAGTTAAAAATTCACATGTCTTGTACAAGCGTGCAGGGTTAAAATTAAATATGTTTCGCTTAGGGTTAGCGGGCCTGCGTTTACTTAGTCGTTTTGGTCTTATTGAGGAAGGACAAACTACTCCAAGACTCCATCGCAACATTGACCATTACATCGGAATTAAGCATGTCCTGTTAGATGTTATTGAGATTGAGAAGGATAGAGTAGGAACAATTTTAGCAGAAGGAGGGAAGTTTAAATTTTGGTTTCAAGAAGAAGAATCTCAGGCTTTTTTTGACACAAACTTAAAAGTGAAGCTTTATCCAAAATTAAAAAAAGAAGAAAGCCAAAGTGATTTACAATCCATAAGTGATTATAAAAATAAAATAAAGGAGAGAATACCTGCGTTTTCAAAAAAAGATATCTTAATCAGTATAGCTCCGCCTAATTTTCCATTATATAGAAAGGATGAAAACGGATATCATTTATTGCCGGATTGGACATTACTTATGAACAAACATGTTTTTCATGTGGAAGTAGATGCTAGCACAGAACGGATCTCTAGCAGTTCGATAGATGGGGTTACAAGTATTGAATCCAAATTTTTCAGATATATCTTTATAGCGAAGATGGAACCAAATAAAATTCATAATGTCTTATTTGTCAGCCTTGACGATTCCACCTCTTTGAGAAAAAACTATGGAACCAAGGATATAAGGATTGGAAATCTCAAAAGAGAAATTGCTAGATTAAAAGAAGTCTTTCAACCAAATCTCAATGTTTTCTTTTTACGACTAGAACGGGTTAAAGAGCTTTGGCCGTTTCTTATCGAAAAAGCCACCGGTGCGTATGATGAAGAAAAACTCTCAAAAATAGTTGAGGTCTCATTGGATCTTAATAGAAACCATTTTCCTTTCGATGTGAGGTTCATAAACACTCAAAGTGAACTTGAAAAAATCATCCTAAATCCACGAGGATTTAATTATCCCGTCGAGCAGCTTTATATTCTTAAAAAGCGGATGGATATAGAATCTTTAAATTTACCATCAAAACAGCTGCTAATACCAATTTTTATGCTGGAAGGAGATATGTATGGTCATGAATTGATTACTTACTATTCTCAACGGATTGCAGCTGGTTCTTTGCCTGTGAATACAAAAGTGCTGGCCGTTTATTATTCAAAAAAATCAATGCTAGAAGATGTATTAAGGCAAGACACTGTGTTCCAGCATGTTTTACTGGTTAATATTGAAGAAATTCAATGGTTTAGAGAACCCGCTAAAATTTATAGTAGCAAAGGGAAGAAGCTCTTAACCTTTGAATAATTGCAGTCCAACAAACAGGGAACGCTTCTTAATTTTCCTAACTTTAAAATAATATCAAAGCAATAAGAGGATATATGCTCATAATGAACTGAACATACTATCCTCTTATTAGTTAGCCTATTTAACTAAAGTAAATTGTTTCTCTTTTATTTATTGAATAGTACCTAAATATTCGGATTTTCTTTCGTTTTTCTCCCTCTTAAACAAAGAGCGGATTAATATTATCACGAATAAGAACGTCCATATGGCAATGATTATGATAATGCCAAAGGTTATTAACGATAAGCCAAATATAAAAGTTGCAAAGAAGTCCAGTTCACCACGTGCGTTTAATAATCCCAACCGTCCAAAGAGGTCTACCACACCAATGGTGGAGAGAAACGACATAATAGGCTCAAAGAAAATACCAAACAAAATAAAAGATAGTAAGAAAACAAAACCTGGTACACCGGAATCTTTTCCTGTTTTATACATATGTCCCATACTTAATAACTCCCACATACTTAAAACCTCCTTAGTTCAATTGAACTATACTTCTCCACATAATCAAAAATCCCTTTTTTTTAAGGGAATGTTAACGCTTGAATTGGGAACCTATGTTCCTTTATAATAAATAAAAACAAATGTTCGTCGTGGGAAATATAAATGGTTTCTTAAAAATTGCAACAGGGATGCAGGCAGAGGCCTGAAATGATTTACATTATTAATGATAGTTAGCTGTTCCTACGTATTACCAAAGTATTACTGTTTCTTAAACATCAAAAGTCTACTGCATCTCCAGGAGGAAATTCTACATCTTTAACCTGTCAAATAGAAGACAAAGGAGGGAAACTTGATGGATATAAAAGATCGCGGGACTAAAAAATGGACAGCAATGATGCTCCCGGAACACGTCAAGATGCTGAAGGAATTAAAAGTGGATTATGAACTAGTCATAAAGCCGCAGCTAGATGAACAAGGTTGGGAGCAGATCAATGAGACATTATATATTGCAATAGAATACAACCTGTCAATTATTTTTACACTGTGGATAGATGGGTTTTTAAAAAAAATTGAGGGTGCTGTCCACTTTATCGATGAGATCAATAAGCTGGTTCATGTTGTAGATATAAGAGGAGATGTACATAAAATCAGATTTGATGTAATAACAGAAGTCGAATATAAGAATTAGCTGAAAAATATAAAACGGGTTTTGATGAGCCAATTTAAATCGAACCCGAATTGGGGGGATAAACCATTCTTCTTGAGAGAAGGCCTTTTGTTTGACTTTTCTTGCAATTACTAGATCCCTGTCTTAGGATATGTATATAGGAATAATTACAGGGGGAAGAAGTCATGTTGAAAAGAAATAGATTGGTTTATTCTGTAACGGCCATGGCCCTATCCGCAGTGAAGAACCATCCGATGACGGTGGCGATTCCAAACAACGTTTGGTATACCATTATTAGTACATGCAACACTAGACCCTTCCTCTGTAAACAACGAGTCCGTGTTTGTTTTAGACAGTCAGAATAAAAAAGTACCAATCCAGATAGGGCTCGTTAACAATAAGATTAACGTGGCTTCTGATTCAGCATGGAAGAGTGGAGAGTCTTATATTATCTACCTTGATAACTCCATCAAGTTAACCAGTGGGAAAAATGTTGCAACTCCAGTTAAATATTCCTTTAGCGTAAGATAATCGGGGAGCTATTATCCAAGTCTGTAATATTTCAGAAAGATGTGGTTTTTGCCATATCTCATTCTTTTAACTTCATCCTTAAACTTCAGAACAATTAGTACGTCCTAGATTTTTTAGTATTCTGTTTATAGAGTTGAACAAAACATTTCATATACTTATTGAAAATGAGATATGAATAAGAAACAAGCAAAAAAATATAAAAATAAGTCTAAATCTCTCAATAATTAGTAAGGGGACTGTCTTATGAAAAAGCTTACAGGAATTATTGTTAGCGGATTGTTCGTTGTTTTTTTGGCCGGACTGGTGCTCATTATAAACAATTCTGGTGCAAATGAAAAAAAGGATGAAACTGAGGGAAACAATCCGGCTGCAGGTAAAAAAATTGAGGCCAAGAATAACTTGACTGAAGGAAATATGGAAACAGAGGATGAAGAAGCATCGGCGAATGATGGTAAATCTGATCCTTCTAAAATTGAGTCAAAGAATACCATTAAACCAAATAATGTAAAACCTAAAGATAAAACAGTATTAGAAGCTTCAAGGATAGAACAAAAAGTGGCGGTTCAAGCTCAGGAAAAAAGCGATAAAACGGAAGAGCAAGATGAGAAAACAAAAACTATGAGAAATTCATTCAATAATAAAGTAGCCCAAAAGACACCAACACCAGAAAAGCCTAAGTCAAGTGCTACACCGCAACCGACAAAACCAGCATCTAAGCCCGCACCACAAATAACAAAGCCAACACCGCAGCCGACAAAGCCAGCTCCAAAACCGGCACCTAAGCCAACGTCACAACCAGCACATAAACCAACACCTAAGTCGCCAACAGGTGACTGGTATTTAGATGGAGAAAAAGAAAGCCGAAAATTGGATAGAGAGGTTATTGTAATAGATGGCGGCGTGCTATTTGATGATTAACTGATGAACAAGTAGGGGAAAAATAGCTTTTATTCCGACTTTGTTCATGAATTATACGTTTTTTAAACTTTGGCATAAGAGGATATTAAATGATTGGGCCCCCAAGCCAAAAACTGTTATGCAAATGGGAAAGCCGCTCCTCATATTTGAGGCAGCGGCTCTTCTTGCCTATTTGAAATATACCAAAACGCCATGTTTCGCCAACATGAATTAAATTTGATTTTAAATTAGCTTATTATCGTATCCGGTATCTATTACCTATAAACGCAAAGTTGAAAGCTGTTAAACGCTTCTGAAATCCTTTTATCAAAGGAATTGGCCTTTATTATTTGCCTGAGGAAAAGAGAGGCTGCAGAAGATTTAGCTCATCGTTCCGGCCGCCTTATAGACTTTATAGTCGCCCCTCCCTTAGATGCCCAAAAATTTCCTGGTTAATAGCGAGTGAGAGACTGTTTTCTGCGGTTGGGACGTGTCCTTTTCAAATATAGGGAACGTATCCACTTATGTAAATCATCCCCTTTATTTGGAGTAGAGGTCAATGCCTGCTTCACAATGTCAGCTGTTATCGGTTTGATTTCAAAAAAATTTCCACGCTGATTTAGGTTTAGGGCTGTCTTTTCAATGCTCCCTTGTAGAGCATACTCGAATACGACATACTGTTCAAACGTTTTAGGTTGGTAGTGTTCAATCAGATTGACGTATTCTTGCAAAATGTCCCGGTCTTTTTTTGCTTGTGCAAGTGTTCTGAAATTTTTTAGCAACTCATCCCCGCTCCTTATTTTCATTTAATTCAAACAATACTGCATAGTCTTTAAAAAGGCAAATGTTCCCGTTTTGGAAATGCATTTTATTGGTTAAATAACGCCGAAATCCAGTTATGATATTACACTATTATCGTAACCTATTTGTTCTGTGTTTGAATAGAGTACACCCTAACGATACATTAATAAACATTGATTCATAAAGGTTTTATGTGTACGATTAGACTTGTATTATAATTGTTTTGCAATATGCATAAAGAGGTGACTTTGCAAGCAATGATTATTGGTTATGCAAGAGTTAGTTCAAAAGATCAAAATTTAGCCAGACAAGTTGAAGAATTAGAAGAATTCGGATGTGAAAAAATTTTCACAGAAAAAAAGTCAGGTAATAGTTTTAAGGAAAGAGCAATTTATTACAACATGCGAAAAAAATTACGTTTTGGCGATGTGCTAGTAGTTCACGATTTAAGTCGATTTGGTAGAAACAAGCAAGACATAAAAGATGAATGGGAATCATTAATGAAAGATGATATTGATATTGTTGTTTTGAACATGCCTATTCTCGACACACGAAAATATAAAGAACTTAAAGGTGTTGGACAGTTAATTACAGAAATCGTTCTCTCATTATTATCCTGGATGGTGGAAGAAGAGCGTGAACGAATCAGAACAGCGCAGCGTGAAGGTATTGAAATTGCGAAAAAGAAAGGAAAATACAAAGGAAGAAAGAAAAAGTACCATGCCGGTGCAGCTGGTAAAGATAAAATTATATATGATGAGATTGTAAAGGAATTAAAGGTTGGAATTAGTGTGATGGATATTCATAGAAAAACGGGTGTCGCGAGAAGCACAATATATAGTATTAAAGATGAATTATTAACAAGTAGTGTTAACGCCCAATAGGTACGAGTGATAAGAATGGAAACAAGACTATTAAAAGAGATTAATAAAGTGCTAAGCTCTTTTCCTAAGTACTGGAAAGTTGGGAAATTACTTAAGAACAAAGGATTGATATTTTGTTCTTGAGTCGTTCTTTTTTAGAGGATTAATATTAAACTAAATTGTTTTATTGTTTTATTCGGTTACAAGTAAAACAATGGCTAGAAGCAAAAACATTTGCATTTTCGAAATAATAGAAAACTAGAAATAAAATTTTTGAAAAATATATTTGGGGGATATTATGGAGGAGAAACGATTAGTAACATTTGCTATTATGAATGTTCATGACAGCAATAACATAGATCAATTTGATCAATTTGTCCCTTTTGTAAAAGAATCCTTATTACGATCTTCAGTAGACACTATTTCTGCTAATGATTTGAAGAACAAAATATTCGAGCACTTTAAGATTGATTTGCCAATTAGTGTGGTAAATACCATTCTTAGGAGAAAATTACTTCCAAAAAAATATGTATTAAACACAGATAATATATTGGTTCCTAATTATGAAAAGCTTCAGGACTCAAATTTTCAAGAAATAAAACAAAAAATGATGGAGAAACATGAAAAACTTATTGGAGATATTATTAATTATTCTAATGAAAAGTACAATGAAAAATTAGAAATATCGGAGACAGAAGAGGCATTAGAATCATTTCTTGAAAAACATCAGTTAGTCCTCTTAGAAGCCTCGTTAAACTCCACGCCGGCAACTCCTTCTAGAATAGATGAAAAAAAAGATGAGCAAATCGAGTATATTATTTCTGATTTTATTAGGCATGCTCAAAATTCATATTCAGTTTCTTTCGAGTATTTAATTGATATTTTAAAAGGAACTATGTTAACCAACGCACTTTATTTTAAAGAAGATCTGTCAACAATAAATATGAAATTTAAAGCTACAGAAATTTTCTTTGATTCCACCTTTCTCATATATGCTTTGGGATATGCTGGACAAGCTCGTCAAGAACCGTGTATTGAGCTTATTGATATTTTACGATCTAACAGAGCTATACTTAAAGTATTCAGACATAATATTGAAGAAATGATCGGTATCTTGGAATATTGTAAAAACAATTTAACAAAGCGGGTACATGACCCTCACGGAACGATTAATAATTTTCTGGATTTAGGTTATAGTCCAGCTGATATTGATAGGATTATTTTTGGAATTGAAAAAGAACTTAATGAACAATTTAGAATTAAAGTGGTTGAAACGGTTGATTATGATGAGCATGATTATGTAATATCACATGAGGATTTAGATAAACAATTAAAAGAGAATATGTTCTATCGAAATGAATTTGCTAGGGATAGAGATGTACAATCTGTATCAGCTATAATGCGATTGAGGAGAGGGCTTAAGCCATATCATATTGAAAAAAGTAGAGCCCTATTTGTAACAAACAATTTTACGTTTGCTCAAACAGTAAAAAAATTCTTTTTTAATGAAGAAGATCCCAAAAGAGTACCTGCCGTTCTACATGATTCGATACTTACAAATCTAATGTGGTTAAAAAGTCCATCTAAAGCACCTGATTTACCGAGAAAACGGCTTATTGCTGAAACATATGCAGCCACACAGCCTTCAGAACACTTATGGAGTCGTTACATAGAAACAGTAAACATTTATGAACGTACCAAAACAGTTAATGAAGAGGATATAGTTTATCTTCTATATTCACAGGCTGCACGTGAAATGGTAATGGATATAACGATGGGTGATGCAGAAATTATTTCAATAGGAACAATTAAGGAGATACTAACTGAAAGGGATAATCGGGAACAAGGAAGACTAGATGAAGTAAGAATGGAAAAAGAGCAGGAGATTACATATTTAAAAGAACAACTCAGACTTTCTGAAGGACAAATGGCTACTGCATTGGAAAAACAAAAAAATAAGACAACAGTACTTGCTCAAAAAAGGGCAAAAATAACAACTAACACAATATTTACAGTTCTTTCAATTGTAGTAGGTTTAGCAATTTATTTGAATAACTTTGAAATGATCAAAAATACCTATCCAATTATAAGTAATGTAATTATTATTGGTTTGGTAATAATCCCGACCTTATTAGGATTTTTTAATATAAATTTGTTACCATGGAAAAATAAGATAAACAATTATCTCACGATCTTTTTCGAAAAGGGAATCCAGAGAAAATATTATGATAATAATACCAATTCGAAATAATGCGCCGGATTATTGTGTTTTTTTAAATCAGTATTATTTGTCTATAGCTACCGATCGGTGTTTTTTGAACAAGGATTTCCGTGTGAAAAAACCACCTCATTTTTATTGATTCTAAGTATTGATAAGGGCGGTTATCGTTAGTTAAGTTGGCAATTTATTTTTAAAATTACATTTTTATCAGAACTAAAGCCAAAATTAAAGCAGCCCTTTTTTCGGGCTGCTTTGATTGTCAGTTGTTACCAATGCTACTTTTTAATATATTAGTGAGTTCTAACATTTTCTCAATTTTTTCCACAATGCGTCTTTGTTCGGATAGTGGAGGAATACCGATAATGTAGTTCTCTAAAAAACTTTTAGGAATCCTTTGTTGCCCAGCTGTACCAGTAAAACTCTTTACACCATCATTAATAAAAGATTGGGTTTTGAAAATGTAAAGTAAATATTTTAAGTCCACTTTGGTGCTATATGGTCTAACAATAAATAGCTCTGTCGTACCCGCACCAATACCATTTGGCAAGCCATTAAAAATAACAGATTTCCTATTCTCAAAACAAGGTGTAATTTTTGCAATTGCTATATCATTATTTTGAAAATGTGTATAGCCTTTTTTGATCTTTCCCCAAAGTTTATTTTCGAACGTATGATGATTGTTAAACCCGTCACATATCCTCTTCATCGGAACAAAGCCGGCATCAACTTCATCATCCGCTTTATTTTTAGGATTAATCAAACATATATCTTTTAATCGTACCCATTCCCATGAAGAAGGGAGCTCAAAGGGGGTCTCATTATCAACAATTGGTGGCAATTCCTTTTCACGCTTAATCACTTTATCCTTAATGAGTTGTTTTTTTTCTTCTTTGATGCTCTCTAACAAAACACTGGCTGGTTCATCGTTAGGGTCTTGTTCAACCAGTTTCCCCTGCAACGCGTACTGCAGGATCGACTTTTCCATATTTGTTGGGAAGGTGTTGTTCAATGCTGTTATCTCTCGTTCTAAAGCATCGTATTTGTCTACTTTTTCAAACATTTTCTCGATTTTTTCTACAATGCGTTGTTGTTCCAATAATGGCGGCAGGGCAACGACTAACCCCAATATATCTTCTCTACTAATACCAGGAATAGCGACCCCAACCTTTTTTGATTGGAACTTTGCTTTATTTAAACTAAGGATATACCATAAGAATTTCCTGTTTGCGAAAATAGGCCTAATGGCCATTAATTGTCTTCCGATAGATGCATTTTCGCTTAGGATATTAATTTTTCCTACACCAGAGCCCTTTACTGTTATTAATATATCGCCTTTATTAACTGTCACTTTTGGTTTTGTTGTCCATTTACTAATAATAGAATATATTTCTCCAAAATCAGTCGGTCCAGTTAAGTAGGGGAATCCTTGTTGATTTTGATTATAATTGGCATTAGTAATATGCTGACCCGAGATTAAATTTATCACTTCACCAAGTCGAACCCATTTCCATGATTCAGGTATTTCAAAAGGGATTTCATCTTCACTAATAGGAGGCAATGCTTTTTCACGCTTAATGGATTTATTTCTAATAAGTCGTTCCTTCTCTTCTATAATTCTTTCCAACAGCACACGGGCCGGTTCATCTTTGGGGTCCTGTTTAACCAGTTTCCCTTGCATAGCATATTGAAGAATTGAATTTTTAAGTTGTTCGGTCTTCATAGCTTACCACCCAGCATCACTTGAATATCGGCCAGAATACTATCGATCTGCTTATTCAATTCTGTCCTTTTCTCCTGATAACTTTCCATTAGCTCCTCAGGATCAAGAATTTCTTCTTCTTCTTGTGGGAAGCCACATAAATCTAAATTGTAGTTGTTTGAACTGATTTCTTCCACCGTGTATTTTTTAGCCTTATCGAAATTGCCTTCTTTGATTTCAACGCGGTTTTCCCACCATTCCATGGCTGGTGCGAAATGTTCCAGCTTGATGGGACGGGTTTTGGAGAAGTTTTTGTATCCCTCTGGCATATCTAAGCGATAGAACCATGTTTCCTTCGTTGGATGAGTATTATCAAAGAACAGGATGTTTGTACGGATACTGGTATATGGCGCAAAAACACTGTGGGGCAGACGAATAATCGTGTGCAAATTGAATTCCTTCATGAGCTTCTCTTTAATGGCCAATTTGGCATTATCCGCACCGAACAAGAAGCCGTCAGGTAGAATGATGCCTCCCCGACCGTTTTTCTTTAAACGATACATAATGACAGACATAAACAGATCGGCTGTTTCACTGCTTCTTAGTTCCATTGGGAAGTTCATTTTAATGCTGTCTTTTTCCGAACCGCCATAAGGGGGATTCATTAAAATTACATCATAACGGTCTTTCTCTGAAAAATCCCGCACGTTCTTTTCCAGCGCGTTACCGTGAATGATAAACGGATTGTCGATGTCATGCAGCAATAAATTGGTAACGGCCAACAGGTGAGGAAGAGCTTTTTTCTCGATTCCAAATACGGCCTGGTTATAGGCTTCTCTATCCTCGACAGAATGAACCTGTTCCTCTAGGAAATTCAATGAAGAGGTCAGGAACCCTCCTGTACCACAAGCGAAGTCTGCAATCTTATCCTTTAATTGCGGCTTCACCATTTGTACGATGAAGTCAGTCACGGCACGAGGAGTGTAATACTCTCCAGAAGACCTTTGATTTTGCAAGTCTTTCAGGATCTGCTCATAAATATCATTGAAATCATGGCGTTCCTTATGGTCGGTAAAGTCCACTTCATCTATGACGTTTACTACTTGACGCAGTAAGACGCCATCTTTCATATAGTTGTGCGTATCTTCAAAGGCGAATTTTACAATAGACTTGCTAACCGGAGTATGTTCATCCACTTCTATATTTTTCAATGAAGGAATCAATTCCTCGTTTACAAACGACAATAGGGCCTCGCCTGTTTTCGCTTCTCCGTCTTTTTCATCAACCGCCCAATTCCGCCAACGATATTCTTCAGGAATGATAGACTGGTAGTCATCATTATGGAATTCCCACAATTCTTCTTTGGCATCGTACACTTTCAAAAAAAGCAGCCATACGATTTGTTCAATGCGCTGCGCATCTCCGTTTACACCAGCATCGTTTCGCATAATGTCTTGTAATCTTTTGATGAATGATCGAATTGTCATGATCTTGCTCCTAAGCTAAATATATTTCGTCCTGCAACTGTTTTACGGCGTTCAAATAGCCCTTTTTTCCACCAAATGCCTTGACGATTTTCAATGGGCTCCCGAATTTTTCAAATTCCTTTAGTTCCAATACTTCTGTGCCTTCAAGCTCATTGATGCCTTCATCCTTATATTTTTCCAATAGGGTTTCCAATACATCTCTTGCCACATCTTTATACTGGTAGATGTAGCCACGCTTTCTGACATTATTCGCTCTCTCAGCTTTCGTCAATGGAGGCTGGTCGAAAGCCAAATGGCATATGAGGTCAAAATCATCCAGATCTTTCAGGTTCTCATTTTCACGCAGAGCATCGAGTAAAACGCCATGCTCTTCCAACTCATCAATAATGGCCTGTTTTTTTTGCTCTGAATTCCACTTATTTAAAAACGCTTCGAGCGTGGCGTATTCTTTTAGGATGTTCTTCTTTGTATAGTCGGTTAAACTTTCGGTAATGAGCTTGCCGCCTTTGTCGTAATACTGCACCCGTTCGCTTAGTACCTTTACATCAACATTGTTTATTCGGAACTTTTTCGGTGGTTCTACTGTGCCATCGCCACCAGTTCCTGGGTCGCCTCCAGGCTCAGGCGGGAAGCCATCGATTGGGCCATCATCCGGCGGCTCTGGCCCCGGGGCCACAATAGGTCCTTCTGGAGGGATATCAATGACGTCTTCCGGATCTCCGTCGAAATCAGGATCTGCAAACAAGCGACTCGCATTTCTGAAGTCGAGAATAGTGAAGTATTCCTTACCATGCTCTGGGTCCAAGCGTGTACCACGCCCAATAATCTGCTTGAATTCTGTCATGGAATTGATATTTGAATCCAGCACAATCAACTTGCATGTCTTCGCATCAACCCCCGTTGTGAGTAGCTTGGAAGTGGTCACAATGGTTGGGTACTTGCTCTCTCGATCAATGAAGTTATCGAGCTGGGCTTTTCCCACTTGGTTATCTCCTGTGATTCGCATAACGTATCTTGGATTGTCCTTCACCAAGTCAGCATTCTCATTCACCAGTGCTTGTCTCATTCGTTCGGCATGGTCAATATCAATGCAGAATACAATCGTCTTGGCGAAAAGGTCTGTCTTTTTCAGAAACTCGGTAATCCGTTGGGCCACTTTTTGAGTGCGGTCATCAATGATGAGGTTTCTATCATAGTCTTTTACGTTATACTCACGGTCTTCAATAGGATTTCCGTATATATCCAGCTTTCCTTTCTCCGGCCGGTAGCCCTCAAGATCAACATCCATCCCTACACGAATAACCTTATATGGTGCAAGGAAGCCATCATCAATCCCCTGTTTTAAGCTGTAAGTGTAAATGGGCTGGCCAAAGTAATCTGTGCTGGACACCTCCTTTGTCCGGAGGGGCGTAGCTGTCAGACCGATATGTGTTGTGCCTTCGACACTGAAGTAGTCTAAGACTTTTCTCCATGCACTTTCTTCTTTCGCTGATCCCCTGTGCGCTTCGTCAATTACAACCAGATCAAAAAAGTCCGGTTTGAATTGGCGGAAGGGCTCTCTTCCTTCCTCTCCAGCCAATTGGTGATACAAAGCCAAATAAATTTCGTAAGAGCTGTCCAATTTGCGATTTTCTACTTTTGTCATAACCTTTTCGAAAGGTTTGAAGTCATTGGCCATGGTCTGGTCAACTAGCACATTTCTATCAGCTAAGAAAAGCACTTTTTTCTTTTTGCCTGCTTTCCATAAGCGGTAAATGATCTGGAAGGCTGTATAGGTCTTTCCCGTACCTGTTGCCATTACGAGGAGTATCCGGTCCTGACCTCTTGCGATGGCATCAACGGTTTTATTTATGGCAATCCGTTGATAATACCTCGGTGTCTTATCGCCTAATTGGAAATAATAAGGTTCGTTAATCATTTCCTTCTGCTCTTCACTAAGGTTTCTTTCATGCTCGTATCTTTCCCAAAGCTCCTCAGGTGTAGGAAACTCGTCCATTGGAAGCTCTCTTTCTTTTCCAGTCAACATGTCATGTTCTAAGAAGCCGTCACCATTCGAGCTATATGTGAAGGGGATATCCAAAATATCAGCATACTCAATCGCCTGCTGAATGCCTGCACCAATCGAATGTCTATTATCCTTGGCTTCAATGATTGCAATAGGATAATTCTTTTTGTGCATTAGTAGATAATCCGTTCTTTTTCGCGGTGCTCTAGTTGTTAAATTCCCACGCACAATGACTCGCCCGTCTGTGAAGTTATGTTCAAAAAATACATTAGTCTGCACATCCCAGCCGCTTTGGGTTAATGCTGGTGTAATGAATTTATTTTTAATATCTTCTTCAGTCATTTGTTTTTTAGATTTCATTGGACCTCCTCCTTTTTAACGGAATACTTGAGTATTATTGTACCATTGAATCTTGAATATAAAGTAAGAGTTAAACCTTTTCATCTATTATTAAAAGGATTTTTTACGAGGAAAATATTTTGGCAATGGGCGACCGAATAATCCATTGCATTCTAAAACTATAAAATGGCGTTGTTGACTTTTTTGCTACTTTTGTCCAAATAATTATCGACTTCTGAATGACTATATGCCCTTGTTGACAGCGTAGTTAAATCGGGTGCGAGGTGATTATCCTGTGATCAAATTAGATAGAAAGTAAAGTTTTGAGGATTCAATAAGTTCAAATAAAAAATTCAGCTTTTGTCGAATTACAGTAAAAGTTTCACATAGGTATTTTCCTTCTTTTTGTCGAATTAAATCAACGAATAGGCAATAAGGGGGATTCTTATGGCATATAGAAAAGTAAGATTTGAATATTATCAAGTGGCTTACCGTAAAAGTGCCGATGGAAAAAATAATAGAGATAGATTGTTTAATTTACAGGAATGGATGCAAAAAGCGATGGCTTTATCGCTAGAGGGAAGGACATATGATTATCGTTCTGAACAAGCTCGTTTAGACACTGCATATTGGGATCCAGAGTTGGAGTTTTATTTCTTGCACTTTGTTCGACTTCGAGATACAAATATCCCATCAAAAGCAAGAGCTAGCAGCCAAGTAGAGCCTTTTGAACTTGATGACGATGAATATTTGGGAGAGGAAGTTTCCGCACTTTATGATGAGGACAATCATATATTATTGCTGCAGAGAAATAAGTATAGTCTTGGTCCAGAGGGTATAGAAGAATATCTGAATTTGCTATGGGATAGAGACGACGAGATGATTTATTTAAGACCAGTTTGTCCACCAAATGTTTTCGAGGAAGTTAGAAAAGCTTCCGAGTATAGAAGAATCAGTCTGCGGTTCGCTGATCTAAATGTTAAAGCAAGTCCTAGAATGATTGATAAATTCAGGTCTCCTTTAGGAAAAATAATAAAAGGTTTTGATGAATACGATGGAATAAACGCTCAAATTATAATGACTGTTGGAAACAACCGTTCAGCTTCGCTTGATGAAGAAACGGTTAAAGATACATTGATCGATATAGAAGAAAATTCGGATCTTTTTTCTAAAGCAGAGATAGCTAAAAAAGACGATGATGATGCAAAAGTGGAGCTTGTTGATTTATTTGAACATAAAGCCCATGATTTTGGAACTTTTCGGATGGAAAAGAAGGAGTCGCTTAACCATTACCGAGTTGCTGAAGAGCTGTGGAAAATTTATAGTCCAGCAGAGGGCTGTAACAATAGGCAAGCAGATATAAATCGATATCTGCTGCCTTAATGGAGGTGAAAACGCCTTGTGGAACGTTTTGTAATTTTTTTTCATAAAACATATCCATTTTTCATCGGTTGTTTGGTTTCAGGGATTTTATTTTGGTTAAATATTGATTATAGAATACCAAACTTTGAAAAAGTACTTGATAACGCAACTATTTTCAGCTCGATTGTGGTAGGATTTTTAGGAGCACTATTGGGGATATTAGTAAGTATCAAAGACGCTGAAATAGTTGCAACAATTTTTGAAACAGAGGAGAAACACACTTTAAAATCCTATTTTAATGAAACCTTTCTCTTAGGAATAATTGTTGTGTTGTTTTCTTCTTTGATGCAGGTATTAAGGAGTTATGAGAATTCAACAACTTTAATTATGTTTCATTTGTGGGTTCTTATTTCAATTTGGTTCATACCTTCGACATATAGGATTGTGAATATATTAATGTCTGTATTTTTTAAAGTGAACAATTCGAAAAGCCGACCTGAAGATGATGATTCCAAACTGACTGAAACGGATAGTAAAGAAATAAAGTCATTTTTATCTAAGCCCCGATAACTAAATTAGAAAAGAGAATTTGATTAAACAAAAGCTTAAAGCTGGAAATAAAAATAACCCTCTTTAACATGTGCCCCTTTACATTTGTATTATTTGAAAGGGGTTTTTTTAATGTGGAGGACTACATGCCAAAAAAAGCTATGAAGTATGGAGGAATCAATTACGTACGCAGGCTGCATAACGCTTGAAATAGCCCCAATCAATACATATATATTCTTCTACATAGCTGCCACTACTGGGGTTTATTAGACCCAAACTAACCTCAAAAACATACTTATTGATGCCTATCTTACATTGTTACAAAATGAATAAAAGCCTGAATCCATGGCTTAACAAGGTATAAAAGGGTTTAAATACTACATTTTGCAATAGAAGAAATAGTGAATAACCATTAAAAGACCTTTCAGTGGTAACTGCCTACATACTCCGATTAGAAAATTAAACCCCAAATAAACCCCAAAAAGCCTGTATCAATTAAAAACGACTTAATCTGTATCAATAAAAAAAGCGCCCATCCCCTTGATAACAAAGGGTTAGGCGCTTATCTGTTATATCGGGATGACAGGATTTGAACCTGCGACTCCTAGCACCCCATGCTAGTGCTCTACCAAGCTGAGCTACATCCCGGAAATTCGCGACAACTCTATTATACGTGATTCCGTCCTAGAAGACAATAAAAAATGTGTTCCTGAATTTTTTTCTAATACTATATCCGGTAAAAAGGAGTACCTCTCAGCAAGTACCTCAAGATCTTCCCAAACGAGTGTTATATCCTACGGAGCATAGGTGATTTGCGGTTGTCCGGTAGGAAATTGAGAAGAAATGCTCCCGAGTACAGGGAAATGGCGGTTGTTCGGTAGAAATACGAAGAGTAATGCTCGAGTTTGAAGAAATCGTGTTTGGTCAAAGTAAGGATTCTGTACGAAATCAAAAAATCCTATTTGGTCAGCAATCTCATTCACCATAAGAAAAAGCAGGCAAGAGTTCGCTCCTGCCTGCTCCAGCCCACTATTAAGCTTTAGGCTGCTGCTGGGTAATACAGTGGATGTTGCCTCCGCCAAGGGAGACTTCACGTGTGTTTACAGCGACGATCTTACGGTCCGGGTACATTTCTTTAAATACTTCGATCGCTTCTTCGTCTTTTGGATCGCCGAATGCCGGGATGACGACACCGCCATTACAGATATAGCAATTGACGTAAGTGGCGATGAATTCAGTGTTGGCCGAGCGGTCAAATGCATCGGCTGCAAAATCGATTTCTCTCGATTCCTCTTCTGTGATGGTGATTTGTTTCGGCATCGGGAGTTTATAGATCTTCAGTTTTCTGCCTTTGGCATCAACTTCCTGTTCAAGCTGCTTGTAAGCGGCTTGCAGTACTTCATAGTGCGGGTGTTTGGGGTCGTCCGTCCAGCCGATGGCAACCTCTCCAGGACGCACATAAAATAACACTTCATCCACATGTCCGTCTGTTTCATCGTCAACCAATCCATCTTTGATCCATATGATTTTTTCAATATTCAAGTATTCTTTGAGTTTTTCTTCCACTTCTTCTTTGGACATGTCCGCATTTCGGTTTGGGTTCAGGACGCATTGTTCTGTTGTAATGAGAGTTCCTTCCCCGTCCACATGGATGGCACCGCCCTCCAATACGAAATCTTTGGCATCATATCTATCGATGTTCTCTATCTCCAATACTTTTTGTTTCACCAGCTGATCCTTGTCCCAAGGGAAGTACAGTCCTTCATCCAATCCGCCCCAGGCGTTAAACTGCCAGTCGACCCCCCGGACTTCACCTTTGTCATTTTTAACAAAAGTAGGGCCGATATCGCGCATCCACGCATCATTCGAAGAGATTTCAACCACCCTGATATTTTCGTCCAATAGAGCTCGGGCATTTTCAAATTGGTCTGCATTGACACACACCGTTACCGGTTCAAATTGGGAAATCGCTTTCGCCACCTCTGCAAAAGCTCGCTGTGCGGGCTTCGCTCCCGCCCTCCAGGTGTCTGTTCTTACGGGCCAAAGCATCCATGTGCCTTCATGTTCCTCAAATTCACCCGGCATTCTAAAGCCGTCTTTCCTTGGTGTACTATGAATGGTCCGTGCCATACTATCCCCTCCATTTATATTCATCCATGTAACATGCAATTTATGTGCCAATTATTCTTTCTGCATAAAAATACATCTCGGGTCACCTGACAGTACCTGCAGGAGTTGCAGCCTTCTTTACTGCACCCCATATTTTTTCAACCTTCTCAAATAGGAAGATTGGGTCATACCGAGAGCCTGCGCTGCTTTCCTTGTCGAGGCATTCTTCATTTTTGCTTCCTCTATCAATCTTTTCTCTATTTTTTCCAGGTATTCCGGAAGGCTTTGGTTGTTTAGCTTTTGGATGGAATGCTCCATTAGCTCTTCATACAAGATTTTATCCGGCAAATCGGAAACCGTGATGGTATTGCCTTTTGCTGTAACGACTAATCGCTCGATCATATTTTCCAGCTCTCGGATATTTCCTGGCCAGCTGTATGTTTGAAGGTACTCCAGGACGCCCCCGTCCAAGGTTAAATGTTTCATGTATTTTCCGTTAAAGAGATTCAAATAATGATAGACCAGCGGGGGGATATCTTCAACCCTTTCCCGGAGTGAAGGGATTTGAATGGAGACTACATTCAGACGGTAGTATAAATCTTCACGAAACCGCTTTTCTTCCACCATTTTCGTAAGATCCTGGTTGGTCGCCGCGATGATGCGGATATCCACTTTCTTCTGTTCGGTCCCCCCGATCGGGATAAAGGTCTTGTCCTGTACCAATTGCAGTAATTTTGGCTGAAGAGACAGCGGCAATTCGGCAATTTCATCTAAAAATAATGTGCCGCCGTCCGCTTTTTCCACCAGGCCTTTTTTTCCACTTTGGCTTGCCCCGGTAAATGCGCCTTTTTTATATCCGAAAAGCTCAGATTCCAAAAGAGTTTCCGGAATGGCTCCGCAGTTAATTTGGACAAAATTTTGATCTTTGCGCGTGCTGTTTGTATGGATTTCTCCGGCGATCAAGCTTTTCCCCACACCGGATTCACCCGTCAGCAAAATGGTCGCATCCACCGCGGAGACACGGTTCACCAAATCCACCAATTCCTCATTGTTCTTGCTGTTGCCGATAATCAGTTTGCCTGCTTTCTCTTTTTGCTGTCTCTTTTTTACTTCTTGAAGTTCTTCCCAGTACTTTCTCATCAATGTTTCAGCTTTTTCAAGTTTAAAAGAATTCCGGACGGTTTCAGTAATGTCTTTTACCTGAACAATAATGTATTCGGTATCATCTTCATCAATCTTTACAAGGTAACCGGTTGCAAGAAACTGCCGATCTTTTGAAGTTTGAACTTTGGTTACCACCTCTCTTTTTTCCAGCACAATTTTTGTTACGGAAGGGGTAAAAAAGCCGTTGTTTTCCATATCGTTGACATGTCTTCCGATAATTTCAGATCTAGGAGCGCCAATTTGTTTTGTACTTGTGTCATTACACCAGAGTGCGACGCCATTTTTGTCAGCTATGAAAATACCATCCTTTAAATGATTGAATACATGATGAAAATGACGGTCATTGAAAAAGTATTTTGACATGAAAACGCCTCCTAAATTCTAAAAAGTGCGCCGAAACTGAATCAAAACTTTCCGAATTCGGTTCATTTTATATTATACATTACATTCTTCCTATTAGGAAAGCTTTTGTTTTAAGGGAATCTAAAGTTGGCATGCTTCTTGCTAACTAGTATAAGTGAGGAGGATGCGTATGGAACATACACTTTTAAAAATAAATAAAGCACGCTTGCTCGATACGTTAAAAGTAAGCTCTTCCATCGGAACTTCCGAAAACGGGGGATTAAATCGCCTCGCACTCTCGGAATCCGATAAAAAAATGCGCGACACGTATATAGAATGGTTGAAAGAAGCAGGACTTGAAGTTCGAGTAGATGATTTTGGAAACATTTACGGGAGAAGAAAAGGAAAAAGGGATGAGGCTCCCTCCGTTGCATTCGGATCTCATCTGGATACACAGCCTTGCGGCGGGAAATATGATGGAATCTTGGGTGTTTTGACGGGGCTCGAGGTAATACGCGTCCTAAATGAAAACGATATCGAAACGGAATATCCTCTTGAGATTGTCAATTTTACAAATGAAGAAGGAGCGCGTTTCGCACCTCCCATGTTGGGATCAGGCGGAATTACCGGAGATTTTACGAAAGATTTCATATACAACACTCAAGATGATGAAGGAATTTCATATGAAGAAGCTCTCAAGAGCACCGGATATATGGGATATTCCCAAAATCGCCTGTCCAATGTAAAAAATTTTGTGGAGCTCCATATTGAGCAGGGACCAATTTTACATCGGGAAAATAAAACCATCGGGGTCGTTCAGGGAATCCAGGGGATTGACTGGATGACAGTAAAGGTTGTCGGAAAGACAAACCACGCAGGCCCGACACCGATGGAAGACAGGCTGGATGCTCTTGTAGCTGCCTCCAAGATGGTTGTGAAAGTAAATGAAATTACAAATGAGATCACAGGTTTGAAGACAACCGTTGGGAAAATGGATGTTAAGCCGAATGTGACGAATGTCATTCCGGGTGAAGTGGAGTTTACGATTGACATTCGCCATGAGGATAATGATTTGCGTTCACATGCCATTGAGAGATTAAAAGAACAGCTGAGTGCCATTGCTTTAATGAGCAAGGTAGAATTAACAATTACGACGGATTGGCAGTCAGAAACGACCTGGTTTGCAGACGATGTGAAACAGGCCATCCGGGAAGCAGCAGACAAGTATGGTTATTCATCCATGGACTTGTTCAGCGGTCCGGGCCATGATGCCAAATATATGGCGGGGATCGCCAACACCGGTATGATTTTCGTTCCGAGTGTTGACGGAATCAGCCACAATGAGCAGGAATTGACGCTGGATGAGGATATTGAAAAAGGGGCAAACGTCCTATTGTATGTCATTCAAAAACTGGCAGGCGCCAAATAAATTTTTTTACAAGATAAGGAGAGATTTAAATGAGTCAGCAAACTGTATTTAACGAATTATCAGCATTGGATAAGAAGCATATTATTCACCCTTCAACTAATCCGAAACTCCATTCTGAGATCGGTCCAAAACTGATATTTGAAAGCGGAGAAGGGATTTACCTAAAAGATATGAGAGGAAAAACATATATCGACGGAGTGTCCATGCTGTGGAACGTGAACTTGGGACATGGTGTGAAAGAATTGGCTGAAGCTTCTTACGAGCAAATGAAAAAAGCAGCGTACACGACTACCTTCTATGGCTATTCCAATGAAGCATCCGTTCGTTTGGCTGAAAAAATTGTTGAAGTGACACCTGGGGACCTGAACGCCATTTTCTATACTTCCGGCGGTTCTGAATCAAACGATACAGCTTTTAAATTGTCCAGATCCTATTGGGATATCAAAGGAAAGAAAGACAAGAAACTCATTATTTCTCTAAGAAGAGGGTATCACGGAGTGACCATTGCCACTCAGAGGGCAACGGGAATTGACGCTTACCGTGAATTCTCCGGATCAGGGGATCCTAAAATTGTCAATGCGAAACCTCATTTGACTGAATGTGAGCTTGGCGACAAGAGCCATCCCGAGTATGAAGGCTCCATCAGAAGCATTATTGAAAAAGAAGGCGCTGATAACGTGGCGGCTGTCATCTTAGAGCCGGTCCAAGGTGCCGGAGGTGTACATGTTCCGCCGGAAGGTTATTTGAAAGCTGTTCGTGCGCTTTGCGATGAGTTCGATATCCACATGATTGCCGACGAGGTAATCTGCGGATTCGGAAGAACCGGAAAAATGTTTGGTGTCGATCATTGGGAGGTTGTTCCTGATTTCATGTGTGTGGCTAAAGGAATGACCAGCGGATATGCACAGCTTGGCGGTGTATTGATGAGAGAAGAAATCAGAGACGCATTCTTCACATATGACGGCATGCTTCCACATGGATTTACGTACAGCGGACATCCAACTGCGTGTGCAGTCGGTTTGAAAAATCTCGAAATCCTTGAGCGCGACAACTTGATTGAAAACGCAAGACTGATGGGAGACGAATTGAAGAAAGGCCTGGAGTACTTGGAAGACAAATATTCTTTCCTTGGAAACACACGTAACAGAGGACTTCTTGCCGGATTTGATTTAATGGAAGACCCTGAGGCAGGAAAGCCGTTTGACGGATCCATCAAAGCAGCCGCTTCCGTAGTAGAAGAATCCTACAAGCGCGGACTCTTGATCAGGCCATTTGACTTCACGCCGGGCATGAACATCGTAGCAATTGCTCCGCCGCTGGTTGTTAATAAAGAAGAAATTGATAAAATTATCGCGATCGTCGACGACGCAGTGGGTGCATTTGCGAAGACATTGTAGGAAGAAAAGCGGAAGCGCCTCGTTCAGCCCGGACCAGCGTAAGACAGGCGCAGATGAAGGAGTAGTTTGGGATCAACTGCGAATGGCTTGTGACCTCGAGGGGCTAGGCGCTGCAGCTGGACAGTAGGAAAAGCGGAGGTCGGCTGTTAGGGGCGACAAGCGCTGGAACAACAACCAATGAAGGCGTTCTTTGCCTTCAATGGTTGTTGTGAAGCGACCTCGAGCCCCTGCCGCCCGTAGCTGGACAGTAGGAAAAGCGGAGGTCGGCTGTTAGGGGCGACAAGCGCTGGCCGCCTCAAAGCGCCCCATTATGTGGCTTCGGTGGCACTAGGACATCTTGTCCGTCGGAGCAACAACCAATGAAGGTGTTCTTTCTTCAATAATTGTTTTAAAGTGGCCTTGAGCCCCTGCCGTCTGGAGGCAGGCTCAGGCAGCGACGTCCAGTGGCTTTGCCTGCACTAGCGCAATCTGTACACGCTGGACATCAAAAATGCGGAGGGCAGCAGTACCAGCCGCACTTGCTGAACGATACAACAATCCACCCTGTCCCGCCAGGGGACAGGCATACAAAGGCTGGCCACTCAGCCAGCCTATTTTAGCAAAAGGGGATGAGATGATGACAACAAGTGAAACTCTGGCAATTCATCCAAAAGTAAGTGAGTTTATCAAGGGACCCGTAAAGCTGTTCATTGACGGCGGGTGGCATGAATCCGCTGAAGGACAGACGTTTGAAACGATAAACCCTGCAACAGGCGAAGTATTGGCTCATGTATATGAAGCTCGTGAAAATGATATTGACAAAGCGGTAGAAGCTGCGGTTAAAGCGTTTGAAGAAGGTCCCTGGTCCAGAATCAGCCCGGCCGATCGTGCCAAACTCATGCATAAGCTGGCGGATTTAATGGAAAGAGACTTTGAAGTTCTGGCGCAGCTGGATACACTGGACAACGGTAAACCAATTCAAGAAATGAGAAACGCTGATTTGCCGGGTGCCATTGAACAGCTTAGGTATTTCGCAGGCTGGACAACAAAAATGACCGGCCAGACTATACCGGTATCCAATTCGTTCTTTAACTATACACGCCACGAACCGGTTGGAGTGGTAGGACAGATTATTCCATGGAACTTCCCAATTATGATGGCCTTATGGAAAATCGCACCGGCACTGGCTACAGGCTGTACGATTATCCTGAAACCGGCTGAACAAACACCGCTGTCTGCCCTATATTTGGGTAAGTTGATTGAGGAAGCAGGATTCCCGGATGGCGTCATCAATATTGTTCCGGGTTTCGGAAAATCTGCAGGAGATGCGCTTGTTAAACATTCAAAGGTAAATAAAATTGCGTTCACCGGCTCCACGGCTGTCGGAAAATCCATTATGAAAACAGCAGCGGATACGATGAAGCGCGTGACACTGGAGCTTGGAGGAAAATCACCTAATATCATCTTGCCGGATGCAGATTTGGATAAGGCGATTCCTGGTGTATTCAACGGAATTATGGCTAACCAGGGTGAGGTGTGCTGTGCGGGATCCAGGGCGTTTATTCCGGAGCAAATCTATGATGAGGTCATGGAAAGGCTCGCCGATTATGCAAAAAAAGTGAAACTCGGAAACGGATTGGCTGAAGATACAGAAATGGGACCGCTCGTTTCCCAAAGGCAGCATGACATTGTTACTTCTTACATTCAAAAAGGAATTGATGAGGGAGCGAAGCTTTGGGCAGGGGGAGAAAGCCTGGACAAAGGATATTTCGTGCAGCCGACTGTTTTTGAAGCAGAAGATCATATGTCTATTGCTAGAGAAGAAATTTTCGGACCTGTTGTAGCCTGCATGCCATACAAAACAATGGATGAGGTCATCGAGCGTGCCAATAACAGCCCTTATGGCCTTGGGGCGGGACTTTGGACGGAGAGTCTAAAGAACGCTCATGTCATTGCCGGTAAATTAAAAGCTGGTTCTGTATGGGTAAACTGCTATAATCTCACGAATGCAGCCATGCCGTTTGGCGGTTATAAGCAATCAGGGATCGGCCGAGAAATGGGTTCTTATGCATTAGAAAACTATACAGAAGTAAAGAGTGTATGGGTGAACTTAGATTAATAGAGGAATGCCCGGCTGTAACTGCCGGGCAGGGCTCCTCCATGGCATTCCATAAGTGAACACCGATTGAAAACGGATTCAACTACACCTGAGAGGTAGGATGACGATGGATCAAAACAATAAGATTGAGAGAAAGTTAACTTTGATGCATGTTGTGGCCATCGGATTGGCTTATATGTCGCCTATGGCTGTTTTTGATACTTTTGGTATCGCTTCCGATGTATCTTCCGGGCACGTGCCTGCTGCCTATATTGTTGTATTTATTGCTATTTTATTTACAGCATTGAGCTACGGAAAGCTGGTCAGGCAATTCCCAAATGCGGGTTCGGTTTACACGTACACGAGGAATATTATAAATCCATATTTAGGTGTCATTGTCGGCTGGGTGACCTTTATTGCGTATATTGCGCTTCCGATGATCAATGCCCTGCTGGCGGATATTTATCTTTCTGCAGGTTTTCCGGGAATTCCCGGCTGGGTTTGGATCGTAGGATTGATCGCCATCATCAGCTTTTTAAATATTTTTGGGGTAAGAATCGCTGCATCTGTCAATATGCTGCTTGTTGTCTTCCAAGCGCTGGTAGGTATCATCTTTACGATTCTGACGATCCGATCTATTATTAACGGCCCCGAGAGCTTTATTGCGATTGGAGATATTTTCCCATCCGGAGAAGAATTTTCCGGTTTATTCGGAGCAGCAGCGTTACTGGCTCTCTCCTTTATAGGGTTTGATGCGATCACTACCCTGTCTGAAGATACGGTAAAACCGAAGAAAACCATTCCAAAAGCCATTCTTCTTGTGGCAGGGATCGGCGGCGTTTTCTTCTTCAGCGTAACGTATTTTATGCAGTCTTTATATCCGGATGTGTCTATTTTTAACGATATTGAAGGGGCTTCACCTGAAATTGCTATGATGATCGGCGGAAACCTCTTCTTGTCATTTTTCCTTGCAGGCGCATTGTTCTCGGTCTTTGCTTCCGGATTGGCTGCCCAGCTCAGCGCATCAAGACTTCTGTATGCGATGGGAAGGGACGGGGTACTTCCAAAGAAATTTTTCGGCAAACTACACCCGAAATACAATTCACCGGTCAACAATATTCTGTTGGTTGGATTGTTGTCACTATCTGCCATATTCCTAAGCCTTGAGGCGGCAACGTCCCTGATTAATGTCGGCGCATTTACGGCATTTTCGTTTGTCAACCTTTGTGTCATTATTAACTTTTTCAGGCATCAAGGTCCGCGTACATTGGGTTATACGATTAGCAGCCTTATATTTCCTGCGATCGGATTGGCGTTTGTTGTCTATCTATGGGCTAATCTGGATATTTTCTCTATTATTGCGGGAATCGTGTGGGCATTGCTCGGTGTGATTTACCTAGCGTTTACGACGGACTTTTTCAAGAAAGAACCGCCGCAAATCGCTTTTGATGAATTGGAAGCATAATCATATCTACTTTGGGATGGGGCTGTCCAGAAAGTCAGTAAAAACTGATTTTCTGTGACAGCCCTATTTTGTTTAGTTCTAAAAAAGGCATACAAAAAAATCGCCCTTTCTAGTAAAATGTAAGTTACCACACCAACATTTTAG
>NZ_JBHUEO010000122.1:0-44279 GCF_042680885.1 Siminovitchia sediminis
AGGTTTTTGGGTGTGTAGTAACTTCAATTATCCTTAGAATTCAGGGGGTGGCAATTTTTTTGCTTATAAAGCCCGCTATAAAGACATTCTATAGCCTATTTAATATAAAAGTTTTGACAATACGTTCCAGGAGAGGAGGGGACTTAAATGGCTTTTCTGCTGGTTATTATTTTATTGGTGTTATTCTTTATGAATGTTCCAGTATTTATAGGCATTGGATTAGCAACATTGGCTGTTGTTACGCTGTCAGGTGATATTCAGCTGATTAAGCTTCCGCAATCGATGTTCTCCTCCTTGGATTCCATTACGCTTATGGCCATTCCCTTTTTTGTTTTGGCAGGCAAACTGATGGAATTTGGCGGGATCTCTGAAAGACTGATAGATTTGGCTAAAAGTTTCGTTGGCCATTACAGGGGCGGTTTAGCTCATGTTTCCATTATGGCCAGTATATTTTTTGCAGCTATCTCAGGTTCGGCTATTGCTACTACTGTTGCGATAGGATCGATTATGATCCCCTCAATGGTAAAGCTTGGTTATGATCGGAACTTCGCTGCTGCTCTCCATGCTTCTGCAGGGAACATAGGGGGGATTATCCCACCCAGTATTCCAATGGTCTTATATGCTGTTGCAGGCGGTGTGTCTGTAGGACAGATGTTTATAGCAGGGATTATCCCAGGTTTGCTGATTGGGGTATCATTTATGTTCCTTTCCTATTTCATTGCACGTAAGGAAGGATACGAAACCACGGAAAAAAGGGGATATGGTGATCTGATTGTAACTTTCCGAAAGTCCATCTTGGCTTTGCTGATGCCTGTCATTATTCTTGGAGGAATATACGGTGGGATTTTTACTCCTACGGAAGCAGCAGCAGTTGCCGTCGCATATGGCTTTATTGTCGGAACATTTGTTTACAAAGAAATCAACCTGTCAATATTAAGGAAAATCTTAATATCAACGGTGCTTACGACATCTTCCCTTTGTCTGATCATTGCCACAGCTTCTTTTTTCGGAATGTTCCTAATACTGGACCGGGTCCCGCAAAACCTTGCAGCAGCCATAGAAAGTGCGAATTTGGGACCCGTTGCAGCGATGTTATTAATCAATCTGCTTTTGCTGCTGCTTGGAACATTCATGGATGCAGCTGCAGCTTTAATCATTACAACCCCCATCCTGTTGCCGGTGGCTGTCAATCTTGGATTTGATCCTATCCATTTCGGAATTATTTTGATCGTTAACTTAAGCATTGGGGTATTGACGCCGCCCCTGGGTGTAAATTTATTTGTGGCCAGTAAAGTGGCAAATACAACTTTTGAAGGGGCAGTAAGGAAGGTAATTCCTTTTATTCTCATCATGATTGTTGATTTAATCCTTATCATTTTTCTTCCTCAAATAAGTTCCGGGTTTGCTGAACTAATGTTCAATTAATATTAGAAACTACTTACCTATATTACTGCAGGTTGTTTAGATAATTGAGAGAAATGCACAGTGGAAGGAGGCGGGATGTGGATATACAGTCCAAACTTGGAACTTTTGCTGATAGGCTCCAATGGGATAAATGAATAAGAAATAAAGTTTTTTAAAAACATTAATAAGGGGATGGGCATTTTGAAGATATTTGCTAAAGGAAAAATACTTAATTTATTATGTGTAATTGCTTTGAGTTTTGCTTTAGCTGCATGCGGGAGCAGTGAGGCCTCTAATAGTGGTTCAGCAACTTCCGATGAAACCATTACACTCAGACTGGGGCATCAAGCAAACGAAGGGGTCACTTATTTTAACTCGGCAGAAAAATTCGCGGAAGAGATGGAAGAAAGAACTGATGGTAAGATCAAGATTGAGGTTTACCCTGCAGCCCAATTAGGTAATGAAGTGGAGATGACTAAAGAAGTTCAGCAAGGTTCGTTAGATATGGTTATTACTTCAACAGGTCCTTTGTCCAATTTTGCGGCAGACTTTGCTGTCTTTCAAATGCCCTTTCTCTTTGATGATGTTCAACATGTGTATGATTCTTTAGAGGGGGAATTTGGACAACTTTTAAATGAAAAAGCAGAAGAAGTAGGGATGAAAAACTTAGGATATATAGGCAATGGTTTTAAAAGCTTAAGTAACTCTAAAAGACCAATCCTGAACGCCGAAGACTTAAAAGGACTTCAAATGAGGGTGAACGAAGACCCGCTTACAACGGATGTGTACAGGGCATTAGGTGCGGATCCCACTCCTATTGCTGCACCTGAAATGTATACAGCATTACAACAAGGGGTGGCGCACGGCTATGAAGGTGATATGCCTGCCCATGATAATTTTAAGATCTTTGAAGTAACAGATTATTTAAGTGAGATACAAATGACATTCTCAGCCTCCTTAATTTTAATTAATCAAGATTTGTTTGATAGTTTTGAGCCGGAAATTCAAGATATTTTCTTGGAACTGGGAGCTAAGTATGCAAAAGATGGAACGGTAGAGAGTGAAAAAATGGAGAAGGCTCTTTTCCAGGAAGCAATAGATTCGGGTGTAGAGGTTACTCGTAAAGCTGATGGAAAAATCGATATTGAATCACTGAAGGAAGCAGTTCAACCTATATATGAAAAGAACAGTCAATTTGATAAATACATTTCAGCTATTGAATAATAGATTTGCTTTTGGAATTGTTAATCATTAAACTATTCGAGAATATTGATACCTCCTACAATAATGAAAGGCAAGGGCTAAAAGGGCTCTTGCTTTTTTTGTTTAAGCATCGTGTTGATAGTAGAGGTTTTTTGAAAAAGTATGGGAACTTTAGAAAATACACGCCGTCCGCTAAACCTGTCTATTTTTACCGACTCCTACGGAAAGGGGTTATTTATTATGGGGAGGAACCGGACGCAGTCTGCAATCCCTTTTTGTTTTTTTAATGAAATCAATGTTATCCAGGTCAATCTTTTAAGCCGATCTTTTCCCCCTGACCCCATTTCCTCGACAGGTTTCTTCCCCGGTGACAGTAAGGGATAAAAATATGTCCTGGCAGGACCATTTTAAAGGGATGCATTTACTCTGCCAAGACTATAGCAACCCATATTAGTATGAATCATACAGAATATAGTCATTTTTTAGACAGGATATGCGGTTGTTTGCTAATATACCAGGAATTAATATTAGGATAGTATAAAAAATTAAAACTATTATTAAGTGTTCCTCAAAAAACTTTTCTGGAAGGTGAGAGTGGTATTGATGCTTAAGTGCAAACCAAAATGATGAAACAACATTCACAGGCAACAGGCAGAGGGCGGATTACGACAATCTTCCCGAATCCATCATATACAGTCAGTGAAGGTCTTGCTTGACAATTTGTTTTTCGATTATCCAATGGCAAACTTACCTGCCGAAAGGAAACAAATATGTTTACAGCCAGATCAAGGTAAGGTGGTTTAAGTCAAAAACTGCCTTTATTACTTAGCCGATAAGTGCTTAAATGAGAAATAAAAACAATAAGGGTGATATCTTTGGGGATGAAGGCACAAGAGCTCTCATTAAGCCATCTAATCACAACTCAGGAAAAATCTGGAGTGAAATTAAAGGACTTACAGCTGACTTTTAATAGTACAGATGCCTGGGGATTACTGCGTAAGGACTTAACTAGTGCACTTGGGATTAGCAGGGCAAAAAGATTCTTAATGCGTTATGGATGGAACTGTGGTGTTCATGAAGCAAGAATTCTAAAGAAGGTCATTGATTGGGAAGATGATGTGGAATGGCTGATCGCCGGCTCAAAAGTGCATCACCTTACCGGGAGGGTCCTTTCGTACCCTGAAAATTTCCAAGTGGATATGGAAAAGGGCCAATTTAATGTTTCTGGCTACTGGATCGATTCTTATGAGGCGAAACAGCATTTGACGTATTCTGGTAAGTACCATGAACCTGTCTGCTATTATTTAATCGGTTATGCAAGCGGATACACAACCGAATGCATGGGCAAAAAAGTAATCTTTAAAGAGGTAAAGTGCAAAGCGAAAGGAGATGACCATTGCAGTTATATTGGAAAGACAGTAGATGAGTGGGGCGATGATATTTCAGAAGAGCTTTTCTACTATGAAGATACGGACATGGCCGTTGAATTGGATCATATGTACAAAAGAATTGAACAGCAGAAAGAGAAACTGAAAATTGGCTATACCCTTAGTCAAAACCTTACTCAGGATATGCTTCAAGGAAAGGGTCTTCCGGGATTTGCAGAAACTATAGGGAAAACCCTCCACTGCCCTGTGTTGATTGAAGGCAGGCATTATGAAAAACTGGCTTCATATGGTGACATTCCGGGGATTCATACATATATGAGTGTCACCAATATAAGAGAAAGATTAAATGACCTTACCGGCAATTCTTTCATTGAATGGTCCCTAAAAGATAAGACCTTTAAATTTTTAACAACCCCCATTTTAATAAAGAGTAAAATTTTCGGTTACATCACCATCGTTATCGATCACGAGAGTGATGAATTTTACAAGGACCTGTTAGAAAGAGCGGCAATTATTTCAGCGCTTCATATGCAAAATGAAAGAGTTGCTATTGAAACAGAGCAGCGCTTAAAAGGAGAACTTCTGGAGCAGCTGCTTAATAATAAAAGCATAGACAGAAATGAAATTTATGACAGGTTTTCATACCTCGACTATAACCTTTCTACCGAACACTACGTCATGTATGTAGTCATTGAAGAGGAAGTCAATTCAAAAGAGATCGAAGATTATGCATATTTAAATATTAGAAACAAAATTTCCGAATATATCTATCAGGATTTTTTATATGAAGAGTACGAGCCTTTATTATTGCCTAAATTAAATTCTATACAAGCCATTATTGATAAACATTCAATTGATAATCGGTATAAGTCTCCCAAACACTTTGCTGAACAGCTGATCAAAAAACTGGGCTTTACCAACGTATATATTGGTTTAAGCGACCAAACAAAAGATATATCTGACTTCTATAAAAAGTTTCAGGAAGTAAAACGTGCAGTTGAACTGGCTATTTGGAAAAAAGCCGAAAATAAAGTGGTGCTTTCTAATGAACTGGGACATCTGACACTCTTTCTGAGTGCGAGGGATCCCGAAGAATTGGAAGCCTTTGCAAATGAAAATTTAAGATCCCTGATTGAGTACGATAAAAAAAGAAATTCAGAATTGTTACATACCCTTATGCAGTATTCTCAGAATGAATTTAACCTTCATAAAACAGCAAGAGAAATGTGTATTTCCATCAGCGGAATGAGGTACAGGGTTCAAAAAATTGAGGAGTTGCTGGATACGGATTTATCAGATTCCAACAGCAGATTTCAGGTGCAACTCTCTCTGCAAATATTGCTCTTGCTTGGCAACGTAGATCACTTAACAACAGCTTAGCTCAATCACTAAAACATAATAAGGAGGCATACTGAATGGAACCAAGAGAATTCAGAAACACCTTGGGCCACTTTGCAACCGGTGTAACTGTCATAACGACAACAACCGGAACCGAGAATATCGGTTTGACAGCGAATGCATTTTCCTCCCTCTCGCTGGAACCGCCCTTGATCCTCGTATGTATAGATAAAAAAGCTGGAAGCCTTGGGGCTTTCAAAAAGCAACGCCCTTTTGCTGTAAATATTCTTGAACAGGGTCAGGTGGAAGAATGTTGGGGATTTGCCAAAAAAGGGGAGGATAAGTTTGCGAATGCCGATTACACGCTTTCGGAAGACGGAGTCCCTATTCTTCAAGGGAACCTGGCCACTCTTGAATGTCATGTTGAAAAGATATATGAGGGTGGCGACCATAAAATCATTATCGGAAAAGTGAAGAGATCCCATTATGATATGGAAAAAGATCCTCTGTTATTTTTCAGAGGGGAGATAAGGCAAGTAAAAGACTTGGCAATCTACTAAATTCATATACCGATTTTTCATTAGGAGGAAAGGTAAATGCTGACGAAAGAAGACAACCAATTATTAACTCAAACAGGTCCTGGTACACCTATGGGAGATATGTTTCGGAGATATTGGATTCCTGCACTTCGATCCGAAGAACTTGAAAAAGACGGTAAGCCGCAGCGTATCAGGCTTTTGGGAGAGGACCTCGTTGCTTTCCGTGATACCAGAGGGAAAGTTGGATTGATAGATGAGCGTTGTCCGCATAGAGGAACCTCTCTCTATTACGGGATCAATGCGGATTGCGGACTTCGCTGCATGTACCATGGGTGGAAATTTGACACAGAAGGAAACTGCATGGAAATCCCTTCGGAGCCAACAGACGGAAAGTTCAGGCAATCTATTAAGTTAAAAAATTATCCTGTGAAAGAAGTTAGCGGGATCATCTGGACATATATGGGTCCTGAAGAGAAAATGCCGCCGTTCCCCGATTTTTATTGGATGGGCTTACCCGAGGAGAGCAAATTGGTAGAGCGCGTCTGGCAGGAATGTAACTATGCGCAAGTGATGGAAAATGACCTTGACTTTGTTCACGCAGCCTTCCTGCATAGGGCCCATATGGAACAAAACGTAAAGGACGGAATTTTGAGCAGCGACCTTGGTATTGATCCGAACCATCCGCTTGTTAAGAATCCGCCGGTCAAACAGGCAGTCCAGGATACGAACTATGGGAAGCGCTGTATTGCAGTAGGAATAGGAAACGAAAAAGAAAATGCCTTTATGGAAATTCATTATATATTCCCATTCTATACGTATCCGCCGCGATTCGGCGGGGAAGACGGCATGTGGCACGCCTTTATTCCAAGAGATGACCACAGTACCTGGGCGTGGGATGTCCAATTTACCCATAAAGGAAAAATCGACGTGGAAGCACAGCATGCGAGACGCGGGTTGGAATTGGATGAAAATTACAGGAAAAAGATCAACATGGACAATGAATACCTCCAAGATCGGCAGTTGCAGAAAACAGCAAACTTTACAGGTATCAGGGGAATCGCGAACCAGGACCATGCTGCAACAGAAACAATGGGAACGATTGTCGACCGTTCGAGAGAGCGACTGGGAACAAGTGATGTGCCCATCATTCATATGCGCCGTCTTCTGTTGAAACAGGCAAAAGCGTTCAGGGACGGGACAGACCCGATGCCGCTGGATAATGATTCATTAAAGACACTGTACAGTGATGGTCTGTATGATGACAATCGGAAAACATGGCAGGAAGCTTTCCCATTGAAAGAACAGTTTGAACCAAGAAAGAAGGTAGGACAATAATTATTTCTGTAAATGTGAAAAAGTACACTGGATACCGCTCTTTTAGTTATTTGGAGCCCGGCAGAGAATATAGAGATGTGGAACTCTCTTACGAACTTGACCGCGTTCCCCGGTTTACCCTGGAAATGACAGAAGAGGAAGAGAGAGTTTTACAAGAGATTATTGAGAAGGAGACGATCGTATCACTGCGGGATCACGGATTTATCGCACCAAAAAATGAGAGAGATATCGTTCCGTATTGCAGCCGGATTCATACGCATTTCCATTATGAAGGTTTAGCCCAATCAGGCATAGATATCATTTTTGAGAATTTTATGGATGGAATTTCCCTGATAACTTCTAAAAGCGGCCTGAAATGGGACGATGTCATCTATTTGCTTGGAAGCAGGTATGAAGATATTCAAAAGCAGGAGACAGTATACATTGCCAGTAACTTCCAGGAACTGCAAAGAGCAAAAGACAGCCGGCAAATAGCACTATTGCCGTCCCTGGAGGCGGCAAGTGCATTAGAGAATGAAATCGACCGTGTGGATATCCTCTATGGGTTAGGAATACGGTGCATGGGGATCACGTATAACCATGCAAATACTTTAGGATCCGGGCTTGGAGAGACAGTTGATGGCGGTCTTACTCATTTTGGCCGAAAAGTGATTGAAAGAATGAACCGCTTAGGGATGATCATTGATATCTCCCATTGTGGAGACAGGACAAGCCTGGATGTCATAGAAGCAAGTGAACAACCAGTTCTTATTACCCATGCCGGGGCGCGGGCGTTATGGAATACTCCCCGGATGAAGTCTGATGAGGTGTTAAAGGCTTGTGCGGAAAAAGGCGGAATCATAGGGGTATGTGCCGCACCTAATACGACTCTGACAAGAAATTACCGTGAACATTCTATTTACTCCGTCATGGAACACTTTAAATATCTGGTAGATTTAGTCGGTATTGACCATGTGGGCTTTGGGCCGGATACTTTTTTCGGTGATCATACAGCTGTACAGCACGCGTTTGATGAGATGCTGGGGATTGCTGACTCACATAAAGGAGAGGAGTTTTTACAAGCATCGTATGTAAAGGGACTTGAAAATCCTGCAGAAGCCATGAAAAACATGATTGCCTGGACAGTGATGGAAGGCTATTCTTCTGCGGAAATTACCAAAGTTGCCGGCGGTAATGCCATGCGTGTGATGAAAGAAATTTTAACATAAATGCCAGCGGAAATGACAGGATGAGTTATTACTTCAATGTTCACTGAGAAAACATGGATAAGATGAATTCGTGTTTGGATATTTTCCAAACCAGCACATTTTTATAACCAGAGTGATACCCTATGCGCCTATTCAGAAGATAAAGATCATAATTGAAGGGAGTTAACAAAATGAGCGAAATCAAACATGGAGCACCTGAAATTCCTAATCCATTGAGAGTTTTTATGACATTTGAATCTACCGGCTGGTTTGATACGACCAAAGAACAGAAAGAAAAAGAGATTTTGCCGGCGCTGAATGACATATTGGAGAGCTGGAGAAACAATGGCTCCGAATTGTTAGGCACCTTTGACCGGGACATATTTACAGCCGGCCATGCAGGTCCAAACAATTGGCACGCATGCTTCTTATTCAATATTCCAGACATGCAAACGATTACAAACATGACGCACTCCTTCCGCGAAGCAGGTTTGGACCGGTATTTCCGCCTGGAAGCATCAATTGGTCGCCCTTTTTTCCTGGTAGAAAAGTAATTTGCTGAAGAAATTTATGAAAGGATGGAAAAATGAAAAGATTGTTATGGGTACTGCCATTGGTATTGACAGCTCTTGTCCTTAGTGGATGCGGGGGCAGCGGTAACTCCGAATCTGCTTCATCAGAAGGAAATGATGAGGTTATTAAATTAACGTATGCTTTCTTTGCACCTGCAGGCACCTTCCCGGCAGTACAAATGGAGGAGTGGAAAAATCGTCTTGAGGAAAGAACGGATGGGAAGGTAAAAGTCGAGCTCTTTCCTGGCGGATCTTTATTGGAAGCAAACAACATGTTTGACGGAGTAGCAAACGGCACCGCTGATATCGGTCTCACCTCTACTTCCTATGAACCCGGCAGATTTCCTTTACTGGCCATCTCCGACATGCCATCAGGTTATGCCAACGCTAAATCTGCCAGCCATGTAACGGCTGATTTGGTAGAAAAGTATCCGCCCGAGCCCCTGAAGGATTTTAAAATCATCACTACTTTCGCTACTGAGCCGGCCTATATTCAAAGTAAGGTGCCAATTGCTTCTATCAACGACTTAAAAGGTAAACAGCTTCGGATTGCCGGAGCACTGATTCCCATTATGGAAGAACTCGGTGCTGCACCGGTCGGAATGTCACAGGCTGAAGTGCCTGAGGCGCTGCAAACAGGAGTAGTGGAAGGATATGTCTCATCAAGGGAAATCTTGAAGGATACGAAACTGGCAGAAATGGTGGGTTATGTAACTGACTACCCACTAGCTCTAAACACGTTTATTGCGGTTATGAATAAAGACAAATGGGACTCGCTTCCTGAGGATGTCCGGCAAGTAATCGATGAGTTAAACAGAGAGATGACTGAATTTACTGGCGATTACTTGGATCACCATGTTCAGGATTCCATTGTTTGGAGCCAGGAAACTCATGACTTGGAAATTGTTGAGTTGTCGGACAGCGAAAAGAAAGCATGGGATGACCGCTTGAACGCTATGCAGGAGGAATATGTTGAGGAACTGGAAAAAGAAGGGCATCCCGCAAAAGAGTACGCAGAGGATATGAGATCTCTTATTGAAAAATATAACGAAGAATTTAAGTAATGGAGTATAGGAGGTTTTTATATGGGAACAGAACAGTCTATCCAATTAGAAGCTGAAAAATCAGAACGAACAGCGCCTAATCACCCGGCAGATGCTCCATTGAAAGACGAAAAACCTAATATATTTTTTAGATTCACTGATTATTTAAATCAAGGACTGGCTTATTTGGCCGGTCTCTCTCTCATTTGTATGATGCTATTGGTTGTCTTCAACTCGATCAAACGCCTGTTTTCAGATCCTATTTCCGGAACAGTTGAGCTGGTCAGCTGGCTAGGGGCCATGACTGCCGTGTTTTCACTTGGTTATGCACAATTACACAAGGGCCATGTATTTATCGATCTGCTTATAGTGAAATTTCCGCCGGCCTTACATAAGCTGACACATTCACTGGTAAATGTCCTCAGTATCCTATTTTTTATCATGGCCGGGTGGCAAATTTCCTTGTATGGCATTAGTTTAAAACAGAGCGGAGTTGTATCAGAAACCATGCAAATTTCATTTTATCCCTTGGTAATATTATGCTCCTTGGGCTTTTTCAGCCTTGTGTTAGCCATAGTAAAAGAAACGATTGAAGTGTGGAAGGAGGAAATATAAATGGACCCGAATCTTTTGGCGATATTGGGCATCTGTATACTTTTCGTGTTGATGTTCTTGAGAATGCCGCTCAGCTTTGCCATGTTTATTGTAGGATTTATCGGATTGCTGTTAGCCGCTTCACCAAACGCCGCGTATAACGTGTTAAGTGCAGATTTATGGAACCAATTCTCCAGCTATTCTTTAAGCGTTATTCCGCTTTATATATTAATGGGCGAGGTAGTCTTTCGAACAGGTATTGCGGAAAAGCTTTTCGAATCGGCTTATAAATGGGTGGGCCATTACCGGGGAGGAATGGCAAGTACAACAATATTGGCCAGTGCGGGATTTGCGTCTATCTGTGGTTCCAATTCGGCTACGGCTGCAACAATGGGAACGATGTCGCTCCCCGAGCTGGACAAGTACGGCTATAACAAAGCACTCAGCACAGGGAGTATCGCAACCGGGGGAACACTGGGAATTATCATCCCGCCAAGTACGGTATTGATTATTTTGGCACTGCAAATGGAGCAGTCCATCAAGGACCTTTTTATAGCAAGTATCATTCCTGGTATTTTTCTAACAGCTTTACTCATTTTAACGATTGTCTTTTTATGTAAAAGGAACCCCGAGCTTGGACCGGCAGGGGATCAATTCAGCATGGGAGAGAGACTGAAATCTCTGAAGGATGTTATCCCGATTGCCCTATTGTTTATCTTTGTCATTGGCGGGTTATACCAAGGTTTATTTACCCCGACTGAGTCAGGAGCATTCGGAGCGACAGGGGCCATTATCCTGTCTCTGGCCATGGGAAAGCTGAACTGGAAAAATTTCCAGTCAGCCATTGCAGGTGCGCTTCGCTCGTCGGCCATGGTCTTGATGCTGGTCGTAGGAGCGATGGTGTTTGGCCGGTTTCTGACGATTACAAGATTACCGTATGTAGTAGCCGAATGGGTAAGTAATTTGCCGGTACCTCCAATGCTTGTCTTGATTTCCATTTTGATCATTTACTTGATCGGCGGATCGATCATGGATGCATTGGGATTTTTAATCATCTCCATCCCTGTATTTTATCCGACCGTGATGGCACTTGGTTTTGATCCGGTTTGGTTTGCTGTAATTCTATGTGTTGTTACAAGCATGGGAGCCATCACTCCGCCTGTTGGCGTGAACGTCTTTGTCGTACAGGGTCTTACCCCTAAAACACCGATTACCACAATATTTAAGGGAGCAGGATATTTTCTCGTCACATATGCCATATTTATCGGCTTGCTGCTGCTTTTCCCGCAAATCGTTCTGTTCTTAGTCTAAATAAGAGGATTATGAAAAAATGGGGTGTGCAGTTTGTCTTTGGAAGAATATATATATCATTTACTGCTGGTAAATAAAGAAGACCTATTATTCACGGACCCGGCTTTTTCCTTTTCATTAGAAGACTTCCGGGAGCATAAAAATGAGTGAAATTTTGTTTGAAACGATTGATCAAATCAGCAGGAAAATCACGAAGCGGGAATTGTCCCCTGTAGAGTTGACCAAATGGACCATCGGGCGTATTGAACAGTTCCAACCAGCCCTAAACGCATTCATTACCGTGTCGGAAGAGCAAGCGTTGGAACAGGCAAAAGACCTTGAGGCAGAGGTGCAAAAAGGTTACATTCGCAGTCCTTTGCACGGTGTACCGATCGCTGTCAAAGATATGGTACAGACGAAAGATATACTTACCACAGGAGGATCTAAGATATTGAAAGACTGGGTGCCTGATGAGGATGCTGTTACGGTCAGGCACCTGAAAGAAGCAGGAGCAATTATTATAGGAAAAACAAATTTGCATGAATTTGCAATGGGAGCTACAACTGAAAATCCACATTATGGCCCTGCCAGAAATCCTTGGAACCTGAAATATACCCCAGGCGGCTCCAGCGGCGGATCAGCAGTGGCAACCGCAGCCGGGATGGCATTTGGTGCCGTGGGAACGGATACAGCAGGTTCGATACGTCTGCCTGCAGCTATGTGCGGAACCGTGGGAATCAAGCCTACATATGACTTGGTCAGCCGTGAAGGAAGTCTTCCGTTCAGCTGGTCGCTTGATCATATCGGACCCATGACCAGGACCATCAAAGACTTGGCCATCATGCTGGATGCAATGATTGGGCGAAAGGAAACAAGTTTCACACAAGCTGAAAGTTTCAAGAAATTGGAAGACTTAAAGAATATCAAGCTTGGATTTTATGAGCCATATATGTACTCAGGCATAGACTCGGACGTTAAATCTGTGATTGAGAGAGCATTTAAGCAGTTTGAGATACTTGGAGCAGAAATCATCCCGGTAGACCTTCCGGGCATTGACAAGGCACTGGAAGGGTTAAGAACCATAGCTCAGTCCGAGGTTGTCGCCTATCATGAACCTTTTTTGGAGAAATATAGTGATCAATACGGGGATGATTTACAGTACCGATTCCGGTATGGGCGGGGTGTATCTGCAACAGATTATATTCGTGCACAAAGAATCAGGAAGAGGTTCATTCAATCAACAATGGATCAATTGAAGGGAGTGGATGCTCTGATCGGACCGACAAACGTTCAGATTCCCTTTGAAATAGGTACAATGGTTCCAGAACAGGCGATTAGCAATATGTTTGTTCTTGGAAAGACACCACTTGCCAATATTCTTGGCTTCCCGGCTTTAACTGTAGCGTGTGGTTTTACAAAAGAACACCTTCCTGTCGGGCTCCAAATTATAGGAAAGCCATTTGCCGACCGGCGGATACTGGAAATTGCTGATTGTTATGAGCGTTCGGAATCCTGGACAGCTGCTTTAAAAAAGAATCAAAACTACGTACAATTCAATCTTTCATAAAAAAGGGGGAGAATAAGATGAGGTTTATACCGAAAATGAAATACTTGGCTCTTTACGTTTGTTGTTTTGTGATCTTTTTGTTGGCAGCATGCAGTTCAAAAGAAACTGCGGGAGATGGATCCAAGCCTATTACACTGTCTTATGCTTTTTTTGCACCTGATAATACTTTTCCGGCTGTTCAAATGAAGAAGTGGGCGGAAGAATTGGAGTCAAGAACCGATGGTCAAGTCAAAGTGGAAATGTTTTTTGGAGGAACCCTTCTGGAAGCGAGCAATATGTTTGAAGGAGTTGCCAACGGCACCGCCGATATAGGACTTACCGCAACAACTTATGAACCCAAGCGGTTTCCATTGTTGGAAATATCAGATTTGCCTTCCGGATATCCTAATTCGGAAGTTGCCAGCCAAGTAGTTCATGATTTGATCCAGGAGTATCCACCTGAAGCCCTGGAAGAATTTAAAATTATTACCGCATTTGCTACGGAGCCTTCTTATATTCAAAGTGTGGAACCCATTGCTAGTTTGGAAGATTTGTCACGTAAACAATTGCGGATATCCGGCGGCTTGACTCCGATTATGGAAAAGCTTGGAGCGGCCCCTGTCGGGATGTCACAAAATGAAGTTCCCGAAGCGTTGCAGACCGGTGTCATTGAGGGGAATATTTCTTCCAGAGAGGTCCTGAAGGATTTGAAACTTGCTGAATCGATAAAACATGTCACTGATTACCCGTTAACCATTACTTCTTTCGTAGCCGTAATGAACAAGGATAAGTGGGAATCCTTGCCGGAAGATGTTCAGAAGGTCATTGAGGATTTAAGCAGTGAAATGAGTGAGTTTACCGGAAAGTATCTGGATGAACATGTGAGAGAGTCGATGCAATGGAGTGAAGAAGAGGAAGGGCTGAGCGTTGTTTCGTTAACGGATCAAGAAAAGTGGGATGAGTTATTGGAGACGGTGCAGAATGATGCAGTTGAAAGAGCAGAGGCACAAGGTCTGCCGGCCAAGGAGTATCGGGAAAGGCTGTACGAACTGATAGAAGAATACACTAAATAATGATTTAAGGGGGAAAATCACATGAAAATAGCCGTACTTGGGGGAGGCAACGGCTGCTATGCAGCAGCAGTGGACTTAACCGAACAGGGACACCAAGTCAAATTATGGAGAAGAAACCAAGAAGCGTTTAAAGGAGTGCTTGATAAACAGGCTATTACTCTGAAAGACCGAAAAGGAATACGGGAGGTACCCCTCTATAAAGCGACAAGTGACTTAAAAGATGCTGTACAAGATGCAAAGCTGATTGTCATTCCGTTGCCTGCGACAACGCAGATTTCTTTGGCAAAGCGGCTGGCTCCTATTCTGGAAGACGGACAGGTCATCTTTTTGCCTCCAGGCACCTTTGGGAGCTATCTGATGTCAAAAACACTTGCAGAGGAAGGATGCCGGGCGAACATAACCTTTGCAGAGACAGGCACCTTGCCTTATTTGGCCAGGAAATATGATGAAGAAACCGTTTCCATTTCAGGGCGTGCGACGAGGCTCCCGACCGGTGTCTTTCCTGTAAACCAATCAGAGCATGCTTTTCAGATATTGAAAGAAGCCTATCCATCCATTGAACCCATACAGGATGCCTTAGATGGAGCCTTGATGAATGCAGGTCCGATTATCCATCCGCCTCTTATTATAATGAACGCTGGACCAATTGAACATTTTGACAGATGGGATATACATGATGAAGGGACTCAGCCATCAGTGAGGAATGTCCATAAAGCTCTTGATGCAGAGAGAATCAAAATTAGGGAAACACTCGGGTATACCGCTCCGCACTTTCCTTTGGACAATCATTACAATTTGGATGGAGACGAGTGGATGTATGGGAATGGGGCCCATGAAGAGCTGGTGGACGGGGAAGATTGGTATGAACCCTTGGATTTACAGACACACCGGTATATGAGAGAAGATATTGCCTGTGGGCTGGCTTTTTTGGTCTCGCTGGGCGAATGGCTGAATATCCCGGTCCCGACAGCAGCAGGACTGCTTGCGGTGGCCAGCAGTATGGTGGGGGAGAATCTGAGGAACACAGGGCGAACCTTGGAGAACATCGGTCTTTCGTCTAAAACACCGGAAGAGATCAAAGAGCTGCTTAAGAAAGGGTTCATTCAATATGAAATCAATTAATGGATCTATCCTGATTGCCGGGGCGGGGAGAATGGGCAGGGGCATCGCGCTGACATTCGCCTATCAGGGCTTCCAAGTTGATTTGGTGGATTTTAAGCAAAGAACAGATCAGGAGTTTGCTCAGTATATTGTAGACGCAAAGAGAGAAATTAAAGGCCAGTTGACTATTCTGTCCCGAAGTGGTGTTCTGTCTGAAGAGGCGCTTGAATGGGTTTTGAATCGTATAAATATCCGCAGCAGCAATGAGGAATGTGGTTGGAGACAAGCAGATATAGTATTTGAAGCGGTGCCGGAAATTGCTGAGGTGAAAAGAGAGACATTTAAACATATTTGTTTGGAGCTTCCGCCTGAGGTGCCAATCGCCTCTACATCTTCCGCGTATTCTGCTGATGAGCTGGCGGAAATGGTTACAGGAAAAGACAGGTTTTTAAATACTCACTGGCTGAACCCTGCATACCTTATACCATTGGTAGAGGTCAGCCCGGCTGCAGCGACAAGTGAAAAAGTCCTGCAGGATGTCTTTCAGTTGCTGGAACGAATCGGAAAAGTGCCTGTCAAATGTGCGCCTTCTCCAGGATATATTGTTCCAAGAGTACAGGCACTGGCTATGAATGAGGCAGCCAGACTTGTTGAGGATGGAGTCGCTTCTCCCGAAGATATTGACCAAGCGGTCCGGGTAGGGTTTGGATTACGATTTGCGGTGCTGGGACTTTTAGAGTTCATTGATTGGGGCGGGGCGGATACCCTTTACCATGCCGGCAATCATTTACAGCAATCCCTGGATGCAGACAGATTTTCTCCTCCTCAGATCATTCGTGAAAAAATGGAACGGGGAGAAATTGGAATGAAAGCGCAAAAAGGCTTTTATCAATTCGATGAACAAAGTATTAGTCAATACCAAGCAGAGACTATTCAAAAATTCATTGACCTGTTGGAGCATCTGGGATACATGCCAAAACCAGCAGTAGGCCAATTGGCAGTAAAAGAGTAATAATAGACGTTCAGCTCTGCTTGAGGAGCTGAACTTTTTTATTATAATTTCGCCATCCCGCACCAGGCATAAGGGTAAGATTAAATTTTGCTGGAATATGATCTTCCAGTCATTGGATTGTTTAAAATGCAAGGTAAAGACTTTTAGGTCCGGCGTTTGCAGCCCTGCAGGTATATTGGCTGTTCAGGTAACTCTGGCTGCATGACCAAATATAGTCCACTCGTATTGAAGATTGTGGTTCAGTTAGTCCGTACCTTTTCTCCGTGCAGCCAAAAACTACGGGGAGCCTATTGAAACTGTCTATTTTTTCAACCGATTGGGCTGTTGTTGTGGCCAATTAGTAAATTTAAAATTTAAAGTAAATATTTTTTAGTCTGAGGGAGGGATTGTCATGCAGGAAGACAAGGAAATACGTGATATTACAATCATCGGGGGCGGGCCTGTAGGAATATTTACTGCTTTTTATGCTGGGCTGAGACAGGCAACCGCCAAAATTATTGATAGTCTGCCTCAATTGGGAGGGCAATTAAGTGCCTTATATCCTGAGAAATATATTTATGATGTTGCCGGGTTTCCTAAAATTCGGGCACAAGACCTTGTCGATAACCTGGTTGAACAGATGAATATGTTTGAGGACAACACTACTATTTGCCTCAACCAGACTGTCCAATCAATTGGCAGAGAAAATGAAATTTTCCGGATTGAGACCAATGCCGGGGTGCATTATTCCAGGACAATGATCATCACGGCAGGAAATGGAGCTTTTCAGCCACGAAAGTTAAAGCTGGAAGAGGTCAGTCAATATGAAGGGGTTAATATTCATTATTTTATCACTGATCTTGAAACGTTTAGGAATAAGCGGGTGGCTGTTTTTGGCGGAGGAGACTCAGCTGTGGATTGGGCATTAATGCTTGAGCCGATTGCCAGACAAGTAACCGTCGTTCATCGCCGGGACACATTCAGGGCACACGAACACAGCGTAGAATTATTAAAGAACTCAACGGCAGAGGTTTTGACCCCGTTTAATCCAATTAAGCTTATAGGGGAGAAACAGGTAGAATCCATAATACTGCAAGAAGCGAAAGGTGACCGTCAAATCAATATCCCAGTGGATGAAGTGTTAATTAATTATGGGTTTGTATCTTCGTTAGGCCCTATATTGAAATGGGGTTTAGAAATAGAGAAAAATTCAATTGTGACCAACTCCAACATGGAAACAAGTATTAAAGGAATATATGCAGCCGGAGATATTACTACGTATCCCGGTAAAGTGAAATTGGTCGCTACGGGTTTTGGTGAGGCTGCCACTGCCGTTAGTAATGCCAAAGTGTTTATTGATCCAACGGCAAGAGTGCAATCACTTCATAGTACGACAATAATGGAAAAAAGAGAAGAAAAGCAGACCATAACAAATTAGGTCATTCAAACACCTACAGGAGGGAAAATCAGATGCCCAAATATACCATTGTTGACCAGGATACTTGTATAGCTTGCGGTGCTTGTGGTGCAGCTGCCCCGGATATTTTTGACTATGATGAAGAAGGACTGTCGTTTGCCGTATTAGATGATAATTATGGCAGCAAACCGGTTCCTGACGAATTGATCGATGATTTGGAAGATGCTCATGAAGGATGCCCAACAGAGTCGATTAAAATTTCGGATGAGCCATTTGATGGTGATCCGTGCAAGTTTCCAAATGCAGAAGGCTTTTAATATAGACAATCGAACGGCAGGCAGATGAGGTGCTTGTCTATTTCCTAACTGGTATATCAGACATAACCGTATAGTTATATACGATATTTTCATAGGTTTATGCGGTGTTATGGGAACTCGAATATTGCTACAATTTTAAATAACCCGAATCTTGTATGCTGAGTTTCGAAATAATAGCCGGGCTTTTAAGACACCTTCGGAACAGGGATCTCGATACATACGGACTGGTTTGGCATGTTATGAAACCGCGTCTTCAAAGCCGGCTGATCTTTTAAGCAGGATTGGGGTTAATAGAGGGATAAATGGAGGTAAGGATCTTGCAAAAACAAGCGATTAAAAAGAACGAGCGTGTGGAAGAAGTATTTAATCTGTTCATCAAGCATATTCAGGAGTTTTTAAAAGAAGCGAAGCTAAACCACGAGGAATATACAAACTTCGTCAACTGGGCAGACCGGCTGGGCAGAGCCGGCGAACTTCCGCTGTTTGCGGATGTGTTCCTTGAGACTCATGTACTCCGGGCCATGTATACCGACAAGCCGGGTACGCAGCCTTCTCTGCTTGGACCCTACTTTATTGAAGGGTCACCGGAACTGGAAAAAGTCCCGGGGGAACCTTATACGCTTACTCAGCGTCCCGATGAAGCCGGGGAAGTTTTGATCTTTAAAGGAAACGTCAGCTCTACAGATGGCATGCCGCTGGCGAACACCAAGGTGGAAATGTGGCAAAACGACCATACAGGGAAATACTCCGCTTTCGATGCCGACGCACCGCGGTATAATTTGAGAGGCCACTTTTACACAGACCAAAATGGAGATTTTGAAGTGAAGTCGATTGTCCCTCTCCCTTACTCAATTCCGGATCAGGGCCCAACCGGTGAATTCCTGGGGTATATGGACCAGCATCCCATGCGCCCGGCCCATCTCCACTTCATGTTTGAGGCCGACGGACACGAGACTTTGATCACGCAGGTTTTCTTCGAAGGCGATAAATGGCTGGAAACAGACGTGGCGGATGGTGTCCGTACGGAGTTAATTACGTCGCTTGAAGACAAAGGCGATCATAAAGAGTCTTCATTAAATTTCGTGATGCGCCGGGAGTAGTGCCGGCTGCCGGGGGCATATTCTGTGTCCCCTTTTTTCTTTGTTTGTGACTTGAAAAATACAGGAGGAGATCATGTTGAGTACCTTGCGAATCAAAGGCCTTACAACGGAACTTTTGGACATCCCCATAAAGCGTCCGCATCAGTTTTCCACGGAGAAAGTTGCAGACAAGAGCTTTGTCCTGATCAGGGTGCAATTCAGCAACGGCGTGGTCGGAATCGGGGAAGGGACAACACCGGGAATCTGGTGGAACGGTGAAAGCGTTGAGACGATGAAGGTGGTCCTTGATCGATATGCCGCTCCACTTTTGCTTGATGAGGATCCGGCACAGATTGAGCATCTGCTCCAGAAGCTCAACCGCCGGATCAGAGGTAACGTCTTTGCTAAAGCATCTATAGAAATGGCGCTGTTTGACGGGCTTGGGAAAACATACGGAGTCCCGGTCCATCAGTTGCTGGGCGGCCAGAACCGTGACAGGATACCGGTTCGCTGGGCTCTGGCGTCCGGCACACCTGACGGTGATATCGAAGAGGCCCAAAGCCTTGTAGACTCTGGGAACTACGTCAATTTCAAGACTAAATCCGGAAAAGAGGCGCCGGAGGATGACGCCAAGCGAAATATCCGGATCGCCGAAGGCCTGCGAGGCAAGTCTACGATCGGTATAGACCCGAACGGTTCGTGGGACCGGATCACTGCAGTAAAGTGGATGGATGCCTTCTTTGAAGCGGGCATTGATTTCTTGGAACAGCCCCTGCCGCCGGAAGACATCGAAGGCCTGGCACGCCTGTCGGAAATGAAGAAGGTGCCCGTCATGGCAGATGAGAGCCTAAGTTCCGTGCAGGACGCATTACGACTGGCGGAAACACGGGCCGCAGATATTTTTTCCTTGAAAATACATAAATCCGGAGGGATGAAAAATACCGTTAAAATTGCTGGGATTGCTGAAGCGGCGGGAATTTCCTGCTTTGGGGGAACTTCTCTGGAAAGCTCGATCGGCACAGCCGCCTGCCTTCACGCCTACGCTTCTATTCCCAACCTCGACTATGGAAGCGAGCTGTTTGGCCCCTCCTGGCTCGCCGATGATCCGGTAATCAACCCTCTCGTCTATGAGGACGGGTGCATTTTGGTTCCGGACGGCCCCGGTCTCGGTGTGGAGCTGGATGAGGATAAATTGAAGAAATACCGGAGAACAGAACAGAAAGGAGCGCTGACCCGATGAGACATTTGCCTGCTCCCTCTCTTTCTTTCCTATGCGATATGGAGCTGACAGTGGAAAGTGGACACCTCCCGGGGAAAACCCCTATCGGCAACAGGCGTATCATCCGTGTAACCGGCGGCTCTCTGCGCGGTGACCTGCTGACGGCTGAGGTTGTTCCCGGCGGAGACGACTGGATCACCGTACGCGAGGATGGCACAATCATCCAAGATGTACGCATCCTTCTGAGGACGGAAGACAGTGAACTGATCATGATGACTTACAGGGGCATCCGCACCGGTAAGCCGGAAGTACTGAAGCGTCTCGACAACAACGAGGAGGTCAACCCGGACGAATACTATTTCCGGACTGCTCCCGTCTTTGAGACGGCCTCAGAAAAATATGACTGGCTGAACCGGCGGCTGTTTGTTTCCAGAGGCATTCGGCTGCCCGGCAAGGTGAACTATTCCATTTACACTGTTGATTAATACTCGGAAAGCGAGGGTGATGTACAAGTGGGGCAGTATGTAACGACCCAAAAAGGACGTACTCTCTTTATTCATGACACAGCGGGGGACCGGGGAACAATTATCGGGGTCCATGGACTCACAGGAAACCACAAACAGCTTCACTTTTACCAAGAAGCACTGGCTGCTGCCGGATACCGGTTCATCAGTTATGATCTTTCAGGACGCGGAAACAGTGGACCCGCTCCGGAAGATAGTTCCATTTTCACACATGCTGCAGATTTGCTGGACCTTATCGACAGGCTTGGGATCCGGCGGCCGATTTTTCTTGGCTATTCGATGGGTGCCTATATCAGTGCGGTGGCTGCCAGCCGGCGACAGGATACAGAAGCACTGATCTTACTTGATGGTGCGGGTAAAGCAGATGAAGACACAAGAAACCTGGTCCTCCCTTCTCTCAGCCGTCTGGAAAAAACGTATGAGTCTCGTGACCAGTATACCGGGGAAGCAAAATCTCTTTATAGAAGACTTGGTGTTGAGTGGGGTCCGCACATGGAGGATGCAGTCAGCTATGAGATCAGGCAAGAAGCCGGCATCTGGAGGAATAAGGCGGAAATCAGCACCGTCAAGAGGGACTTTAAAAGTTTCTATGATTTCCGGCCGGAAGACATCTTCCCCGAGGTCCGGTGCCCGACTCTCCTGCTCATAGCGACTGGATCCCTTGGCAATAAAGGTCCCCTTTTCAAGGAAGAAAGTTATGCCGGATCGAAGGAATTGCTTTATAACGTCTGGTCGGAAACGTCACCGGCCAACCATTACGAGCTTGTGTTCAACCGCCAGCCGGAGCTCAATGAAAAGGTACAGTTATTTTTAGCATATAAAGGAGTGACACCATGAAAATCAAAGGGTCTAAGGATGTCGTTCGCAAAATCATTAAACCAGGGGATACCATCATGGTTGGCGGATTCGGACTTATAGGCAGTCCGCTCACGCTGATCGACGAGCTGACGAGACATAACGCAGACCGGCTAACGATCATCAGCAATAATGTCGGGGAGGCTGGACGGGGGCTTGGCCTCCTGCTCCGCCAAGGAAAAATTAAAAAGGCCATCGGCTCCTATTTTACGAGCAACCGGGAAGTGGCGCATTGGTACAACGAGGGGAAGCTCGAGCTGCAACTGCTCCCCCAGGGAACATTTGCCGAGGCGATCCGCGCAGGCGGCGCGGGCATCGGCGGATTCTACACACCGACAGCCGTCGGTACGGAACTTGCCAAGGGAAAGGAGACAAAGGTGATTGATGGAGAGACGTATCTTTTTGAAAAAGCCCTAAAGGCCGATGTCGCCCTGATCCGCGCCAAACAAGCCGACACCAAGGGCAACCTGGTCTATTATAAGACCGCAAGGAACTTCAATCCGATCATGGCGACGGCTGCAAAGTACGTGATAGCCGAAGTGGATGAGATTGTGGAGGAAGGGGAATTGTCCCCTGAGGAGGTCGTGACCCCGTACCTATATGTAGATGCCATCGTGACAAGTCGCCTGATACTGACCAAAGAAGGGGTGAAGGAAGGTTGGGAACTAAAGAATTGATTGCCAAAAGGGCCGCACAGGAGCTCTCTCCTCATTCGGTCATCAACTTGGGGATAGGCATCCCGACGCTTGTTCCCGATTATTTGAATGAAAGCCAGTTTTACTTGCATACCGAAAACGGGCTCCTGGGAGTGACGTCAGTTGACGAGGAGGACATTGACCCGAACTTGGTCAATGCGGGCAAGCTTCCGGTTGGGGAAGCTGAAGGCGCGGCGTATTTCCACAGTGCCGATTCTTTCGCCATGATCCGAGGAGGGCACGTGGATGTGGCCATCCTCGGCGCCCTGCAGGTGGACGGAAATGGTCAGGTTGCGAACTGGGCCATCCCCGGCAAGGATATCATCGGGGTGGGCGGTGCAATGGATCTTCTTTCGGGGGCAAAAAAGATTATTATTACGATGGGGCACGTATCCAAGGACGGCTCGCCGAAATTTGTAGAGCGCTGCACGTACCCGATTACATCAACCCGTGTGGCAGATGTTGTCATTACCGACCTTGCAGTGTTCCGCTGGAAAGACGGAGGGTATGAGCTGGTTGAGCTGATGGGGGAAGCAACGCTGGAGGAAGTTAGGGAAAAGACAACTGCTGCTTTCCGCGTGAGTGATGCACTCCTCCTGAAGGAGGAGTGCTGATGCGCGAGGCAGTTATCGTTGATGCTGTTCGGACACCGATCGGCCGGTACCGCGGCGCTTTAAAGGACGTCCGCCCGGACGACTTGGGAGCCATTGTCATCAAAGCGTTAATGGACCGGAATCCAAATGTGCTGCCGGAATCGGTGGGGGACGTAATATTTGGAAATGCCAACGGGGCCGGGGAGGACAACCGAAACGTGGCCCGGATGTCGCTATTGCTGGCGGGTCTGCCGAAGACCGTTAGCGGGACAACGGTCAACCGGTTGTGCGGATCTGGCCTGGATGCCGTGAGCCTGGCTGCCCGCTCTATCCTGTCCGGTGAAGAGGACATACTCATTGCAGGCGGGACCGAAAGCATGACGCGGGCTCCACTTGTTACAGGCAAACCGGAAAAGGAGTTCCCGCGCGGAAACATGGAACTGTTTGATACGACCATTGGCTGGAGGTTCATCAACCCGATGATGGAGAAGATGTATGGGACGGACTCTATGCCTGAGACTGCGGAGAATGTTGCCGAACGATGCGGCATCACACGCGAGGAGCAGGATGAGTTCGCTTATCACAGCCAGCAGAAGGCCAAAGCGGCTATGGAATCCGGGCGATTCGATGAGGAAATTGTACCGGTGACGATCACAGACCGGAAGGGCCGGGAAACGATAGTGGCTGCCGACGAACATCCGCGTCCGGACAGCACATTGGAAAAACTAAGGGATCTCCACCCCCTGTTTGAAGGCGGGACGGTCACGGCCGGAAACGCCTCTGGAATAAACGACGGTGCGTCTGCGCTGCTACTTATGAGCTCGGATAAAGCGGAGGAACTCGGTCTGGAACCGATGGCCCGGTTCACCGCGTCTGCCGCGGCCGGCTTGGATCCTTCAATTATGGGGCTTGGCCCTATCTATTCCACCCGCAGGCTTCTGGAAAGGACAGGACTGTCTGTTGAAGACTTTGAACTGGTGGAATTGAATGAGGCATTTGCCTCCCAGTCGATAGAGTGCATCCGGCAGCTCGGGCTTGACCCGGGCAGAGTCAATGTCAATGGAGGTGCCATCGCACTTGGCCATCCCTTGGGAGCGAGTGGAGCGAGAATACTGACGACTCTTCTTTATGAAATGAGGAGGCGTAAAGCCAGGCGCGGACTGGCCACGATGTGTATTGGTGTCGGGCAGGGAATATCCGTTGCTGTTGAAAACATTGAGTGAAAATTAGAATGATCATCTATAGAGGTGGGGACACATCCCATTAAAAATCTGAACACCGTATGAAATCAAATTTGCAACCCTTGATTTCATGCGGTTTTATTATCGGTGCTTACACCAATTTTTACTAATGGATCCAGCCCTTCACTAAGGGTACCTTTCCTTTTTATAACTAGAGGAACTATCCATTATGTGATTCATACATGACCTGCTGAACAATAAGAGGCAACTGATGTGATTTCGTCAAAAGTCATTTGCCAAAGCTTTATAAGCCCCCTATTTGGAATAATTTGTCTCCTGAAAATCAGTTTGTGTTTTGTCCGTCACAGCAAGGCAGGCGTAAATGTAATGGTACATAGCCGAATGAAGTTTTTCTGGTATGATTCGCCTTTATAGAATGAATATAACAGTTAGATATGACTTAGAAAATAGCTGGCTTTTTGTCAATTTCAGCGCTTTTTAATATCATTTCACCTTCCTTAAATAGTTACTTACCATTTCTGCAGTGACCATCAATTTTGGATAACGTCCTTTTCTCCACCCGTATGGATATGGTACGAATCATACTAAGTTTCCCGGAATATTCAAACCGATTGTGGTGTGGTTTGAGTTTTTCTAATATCTTACTATGGTTCTAAAGATAATCTTTTAAACCGGCATTTGTAGTTCGGATCACTTGATGTAAACGTTTTAAGTTATGCATTGAGTTTTTTCAATGCAGCGTCTTTGTTTGACGGATGCTATTAAGAATAGATGTTTTAACATTGTTAAAGACTATTACTTTTGTGAAAGAGAGGTTTGAATGATGGAATTTAACGATCAGAAAGTTGCAATTGTTACCGGAGCAAATAAAGGTCTTGGGTTGGCTATTGCCAAAAATTTTGTTAACGAAGGAAAAAAGACAGTTTTTGTCATCAGAAACAAGGAAAATCTTGAACAGACTAAACAGCTTTTTCAAAAGGAAGCAGAACAAGACCAAGTCATGTTCTGTCAATTAGATGTATCTGATATTGACGGCATTCAAGAAGTTGTCAGCCACATTTTAAGCAAATGGGGCAGAATTGATATTCTGGTAAATAATGCAGGAATTCGTTTTGAAACTCCGATTGAGGAGATTCATGAGGAAGAGTGGGATCACGTTCTGTCTGTAAATTTAAAAAGTACGTTCTTTTTTTCACAAGCTGTCATTCCTGCAATGAAAGAGAGAAAGTGGGGACGAATCATTAATATGTCTTCTTTTGGAGGACAGGCAGGTCCACTGACTTCAGGTGCCCATTATTCTGCCTCCAAGGCAGGGCAAATAGCATTGAGTAAAGCATTTGCACGATCGTTGGCTGCTTATGGGATTACAGTTAACGCTGTTGCCCCAGCCTCTGTACGTACACCAGAGATGGATAAAATGGATCCTGATAAATTGGCACAAATGATAGAGACCATTCCTCTTAAACGTGTAGGAGAGCCACAGGAGGTAGCGGATTTAGTTTCCTATTTAGCTTCCGAATCCGGGGGATTTACTACCGGGGCAACGTTTGATCTGAATGGCGGCAGGCTGATGAGATAAAGTCCGTATGCTTCACTGGATAGTTTACTTGACATTAAAAATATATGGGGAGGAAAGTATGATGTCTGTTGAAATAAAAAGTAAGAACCTGCTTAACCGTGTGTTGACTGAGGTCCGTAACCGGCGGGACGAATTTGAAGCGAAACGTCACGTTCCTCGGGACATGGTGGAGCAGCTAAAACAGTTGGGTGTCTACCGTGCTCACACGCCGCGCTGCTTTGGAGGAGATGGACTTTCACCCTCGCAGTTTCTCAAATTAATAGAATCTATTTCAGAGGCAGATGGCTCCACCGGATGGGTAGCCAGTTTTGGTTCTTCCTCACTTTACCTTGCGGCCCTGCCGCGTGAAACACTTGCACAAATATACAAAGAAGGGCCAGATGTGGCTTTCGCAGGGGGATTGTTTCCGGTTCAACCCGCAGTGAGAGTTGACGGGGGCTGGCGAGTTAACGGCCTTTGGAAGTTCGCAAGTGGCTGTATGGGAGCAGATCTTCTTGGTGTCGGGATTGGTTCCGGAGAAGGAGGAAAACCACTTACCGCTGTCCTGCAACCTGAGAATGTAGAAATTGTCGATAATTGGGAAGTCATCGGAATGCGTGGTACGGGCAGCCATGACCTGCGGGTGAAAGATGTCTTTGTCTCTGATGATTGGACCTTTGTCCGGGGTGGTGAGTCTTCTATTGAAGAGCCGATCTTTCAGTATCCATCTATTGCTTATGCAGCTCAGGTACTGGCTGTAGTCAATCTTGGGATAGCCCGTGCTGCTCTAGATGAAATTTCTGAGACAGCCAGCATCCGTTCCGGTATCACAGGGGCACCGAAGATGGCTGAACGCGCATACCTGCGAATCTCCTTGGCAAAGGCTGAAGCATCCCTAAGATCCGCACGCGCTTTCTTCTATGAGGCTACTGAATCAGCGTGGGAATCTATTTTAAAGGGCGACGGTGTTTCCGATGATCAAACCAGCATGCTTCGCTTATCAGCCGCTCAAGCTGCCCGTGAGGGTGCACGTGCGGTGCAGGAAGCCTACCTGCTAGCTGGCACCGCGGCAATCTTTGACAGCCACCCTCTTCAGCGCCATCTTCGCGATGCGTGGGTTGTTACTCAGCATGCATTTCTTAATGAAAGCATGTACGATGGAGCCGGATCGGTATTACTGGGTGTATCACCGATGCGCGGTTACATTTGATTCTGCCGTTCTTAAAGAACAAAATGGCCAGACAGTGTTTTAAAAGGGGAGGATGTTCCAGTCATACAAAGCACTTTGCTTCTAGTTGGAAAGATACGTGCGCATGCGTCCAGGCCTGATTGTTTTAATAAAAAAACGGCTTCAGCGTTCTTAAAGGAACTTGAAGCCTTACAATGCTTTTTCAAGATAAAATTCCAAAAGATCGAGGGAAAGCATTTTGTTTTCTCTTGCATTCAAAAATTCAATGGCGATTTCCGAGTCAATGGCCAGAAAAGGGGACGATGTTATCCATTCCGGTTAAATGCATTTTGTTCCTTAAGGCTGCTTAAAATTATCCATTTTGTTGTTTACTTGGCTGCTATGGGCTTCATGGATCTGCGTGCTATGCGCGAAATCCAGTTTCAAAGTGCGAATTCCCGGATTCAAAGCGCGAAATCCGGATTCAAAGCGCGAATCCCCGGTTCAAAGCGCGAAATCCAGATTCAAAGCGCGAAATCCAGTTTCAAAGTGCGAATCCCCGGTTTAAAGCGCGAATTCCGGATTCAAAGTGCGAATTCCGGATTCAAAGCGCGAAATCCGGATTCAAAGCGCGAAATCCCGTTTCAAAGTGCGAAACCCGGTTTCAAAGTGCGAATCCCCGGTTTAAAGCGCGAATTCCGGATTCAAAGTGCGAATTCCGGATTCAAAGTGCGAATTCCGGATTCAAAGCGCGAAACCCGGTTTCAAAGCGCGAACTCCGGATTCAAAGCGCGAATTCCGGATTCAAAGTGCGAATCCCCGTTTCAAAGTGCGAAATCCAGTTTCAAAGTGCGAATTCCCAGTTCAAAGCGCGAATCCCCGGTTCAAAGCGCGAAAACCCGGATTCAAAGCGCGAAACCCGGTTTCAAAGCGCGAATCCCCGTTTCAAAGTGCGAACTCCAGTTTCAAAGTGCGAATTCCCAGTTCAAAGCGCGAAAACCCGGTTCAAAGCGCGAAAACCCGGTTCAAAGCGCGAAAACCCGGATTCAAAGCGCGAAACCCGGTTTCAAAGCGCGAAGTCCAGTTTCAAAGCGCGAAATCCAGATTCAAAGCGCGAAATCCTGATTCAAAGTGCGAATCCCCGGATTCAAAGTGCGAATCCCCGGATTCAAAGCGCGAAACCCGGTTTCGAAGTGCGAAAACCCGGATTCAAAGCGCGAAACCCGGTTTAAAGCGCGAATTCCCAGTTCAAAGTGCGAAATCCGGATTCAAAGTGCGAAATCCGGATTCAAAGTGCGAATTCCGGATTCAAAGTGCGAAATCCGGATTCAAAGTGCGAAATTCGGATTCAAAGCGCGAAACCCGGTTTCAAAGTGCGAAATCCTGATTCAGAGTGCGAATTCCCAGTTCAAAGCGCGAAATCCTGATTCAAAGCGCGAAATCCAGTTTCAAAGCGCGAAATCCAGTTTCAAAGCGCGAAATCCAGTTTCAAAGTGCGAATCCCCGGATTCAAAGCGCGAAACCCGGTTTCAAAGTGCGAAATCCAGTTTTAAAGTGCGAATTCCCGGATTCAAAGCGCGAAACCCGGTTTCAAAGCGCGAAGTCCAGTTTCAAAGTGCGAAAACCCGGATTCAAAGCGCGAAACCCGGTTTCAAAGTGCGAATTCCCGGTTCAAAGCGCGAAACCCGGATTCAAAGCGCGAAATCCAGTTTCGAAGTGCGAATCCCCGGATTCAAAGTGCGAATCCCCGGTTTAAAGAGCGCGAAATCCTGATTCAGAGTGCGAATTCCCGGTTCAAAGCGCGAAATCCCGGTTCAAAGCGCGAATCCCCGGTTCAAAGCGCGAAATCCAGATTCAAAGCGCGAAATCCGGTTCATTTTAAAAAACAGCCCGGAAATCAAATCATGATTTCCGGGCTGCTGATTCCTATACTTGAACTTTTTCACGTTTGGCTGTTGGCAGCGGCTCATCTGAAATAAATCTCTTCAATACGTTTTCCGTCAGCTTCGAGATGTTGTTGTCATAGTTGTTATGGGACAAGCTGCCGCAGTAAGAGATGGAACTGGTGGAGAACACCGCTCCTCCATTGGGGGTTGGATAATAGACCATGTCTGCTCTTACTCTTGGATTCTCATCCCCGGCCATTCCCGGAATATTAAAGTAGAGTTCTTCTGCTACAGGCATATATACGCTCGAATGGTCTTCGGACGATGCGATGATCACTGCATGCGGCGGCGTGCCCAACTCATTGTCGTAGATATCCAGCTCAAGGCCTGCAGCTCCTCCGCCAACCAATCCAAAGTCACCGAGCTTTTCATCTTCAATGCCTTCAAAGATCCAGGATACGCTTGGATCATAACTGTCTTCTGTTCTGCGGAAGTAAGAACATACTTCAAACCCTTGCGAGCCGTAGCCTGTTCCTGCAATTTTTTGAGGAGCACGGCCCCTATGTTTCCAGATGGTTCCGAATTCACCCGTCAAGCTCAAGTGAACTTCACCCGGCCAGGCTTTCCATGCGTTGTTTCCAAAGTTCTTACGCACTTCCATGATGCTTGGATTATTCGGGTCGAATGTCACAATCCAGTAGAATCCGTTGGAGCCCATGTACATGAGCCGCCCGCCATTATCCTGGAAATCCTCTAGCGCATCCATCATAGGCCCGGAATAATATTCAGGATGAGAACCGGTCATGACGACATTGTATTGGTTTAAGAGATCCGCTCCTTCAAAGTGAACGTCCTGGTCTGTGATAATATCAAATTCGAAGCCTTTCTCCGTAAGCCAGTCGATTAAATGCAGGTCCGCATTAAACTGCCATAAAGAAGGAGACAAGGTGTGGCGGTATTTTGGCCTCATGTTCAAAATCGGCCGCAGGTTGGAAGAGAAGCAGACACCGGTACCATCGTTGTGGAAGTCATAGGTCGACAGCCCGTATTCTGCATGCTCTCCCAGGTACATGTCTTCCTGCTGGACAACCGGGGCCCGCCCAAACATGATTTGAGCCAGCGGCACATCCTGGAACCGGTTATTGGCATAGGCGAGATAGCTGGCGGTCGGCATGATTAAAGCTGCTTTGGCTGTCGGCTTTCCTTTTTTCGGTCTGACGAAGAATGTGATATAGTCCTCATCCTCCCCGGAAACAACATGTGCAGCGTATACGCCGCTTGGCAGGTCGTCAGGGAGTGTCCATTCAAAGTCTACATCCCATCCGGCATCTGTTAAATCATCGTCATGGAAGTGGATCGCTCCATATTGTTCAGGAGCATGGACGAAATTATGCTCCTCGGACGTCCAGTTATATCCTGTTACAGCACGGGTGGGCATATTTACCGTTACCCCGTGAATCTGGTTGGGAGAGGTGTCATAAACTCTGCGGATATCATCAAAGCCCTCCTTGGAAATCCCTTTGGAAAAGTCCCAAGCAGCGGCGACGTAGGCGCCTGTCGGGTTTTCAATCCATTGGTCCATTTCGTCTTTGGATAAAGCAATGCTTGCTACTCTGGGGCGGTCGATTTTACCGTTATAGCGTTGAATCGCTTTGAACTTCCCATCTGCCTGTTTGTCAATCACGCCGGCAATAATAAAGGGAGCGCCATTAGCTGCCTGAGGTCGGATGTTTGTAGTCTTTTTAACAGTTGCATTGTGTTTCTCCACACCATACTTGTTTGAAAATTTCCCGTTGGTTTTGGTGACTCTGGCTTCTTGGAAAACAGTCACCTTGCCGGTTGCCGCATCAAAAGATGCTCCCACAAAGAACCAGGCTCCATACAATAGAGGCGTTTCTGTACTGATTTTTTCAACGTTGCCGTCTTTATCCCCGATAAATAGGGCTATGCATCCATCTTTATCTATAAATAGGCCGTAACCTTTATTTCCTTTAGGATCCCATTTGGATAGGATGGCCTGTTCTCCCAATTCAGGAGTGGTTGACAAAATCATCGCTTGCAATGAAAAACTGTCCAGGTTTTGCAATGCGGGAGGATCGTCAAAGTTTATGTATGATCCCATATAAATTTCTTGTTTTTTACCGTTATATTCTTTGTTGACGCTGGCGTTTACTTTTTCTACCTTTAACCCGGGGCCTTCAGGATTGGTGTCACCATGAATCAGCCGAACGATTTCCGTCCGATATTTTCCGCCTTCACTGTTTACCATAAACTTAAGATTTTGTCCGGGTTGAACACTCATTTTATCCGTATATCCGTTGATCGCCATTAGGCCTTCCCCCCTAAAGGATTGTAATTTTCATCTACCAGCCCAAACTTTCTCAAACGTCTTAGGAATAGGGCGTGCTCGGCAGCTTCCCGGCTGTCAAACACTTCATCATCAAATACTTCGTATTGAACACCTCTGCCTCCGGGATGGCGGCCCAGACACCACTTCTTATGGGGCTCCAAGTTAATGATTAAATATTTGTCTTCAATTTCTTCGTGATGTCTTCGTAGGTAATTAAGAACTTTGAGCAGGTGGGCGCTGTGCTTTCCAACGGGAGTACGCCGGTGTTCCTCAATTAATTCTTTTGTTACCAGCGGTTTAATGTTGTTTTCTAAGATGAACTTGTCTTTTTCCAAATAGACCTTTTTTGCTTGTTCGTTAACAACCATTACAAAAAAACCTCCTGTTCCTGTAATTTTCTAACAATTATGATTATAGCATTCCTATTTGAACTTTCAAATAATTAAAAAGTCAGTAAAACTCTCTAAGTATAACTGCCTAACAAATAGCGGGGAATAGATTCAAAGTAATAAAAATAGAATTTAGATAATGGTCATAAAGTAAATAGAACTTTCGTGTGTTTACTAATGATCCTTCATGCGTTTTTCAATATGTGATTAGAAGCCCCCTTGTGCCGCTCTATCCAAGTTTGTTATCATAATATAGGATCAAATGAATAGAGGTTCTAGCCCCCCTCGTTAAAAAAACTAAGATAAGGCAGTACTCTATCTTGGGGTATTGCTTTTTCTTTTGCAAAGGAGTTTGACCATGCTTAAGGATGAAAAAGCTATCGTAGTGTTTAGTGGCGGACAAGATAGTACGACGTGTCTATTTTGGGCACTGAAGACTTTTAAAGAAGTAGAAGCCGTCACTTTTAACTACAATCAAAGGAATAAAAATGAAATTAAATGTGCCAAAGCCATCGCGCAAGAGTTGAATGTGAGGCACCATGTATTAGATATGCAGCTGCTGAATCAATTGACGCCCAATGCATTAACAAGAAACGATATGGACATAACAGACGGAGGAGACAGGGAGCTGCCCTCGACTTTCGTTCCGGGACGCAACCTGATCTTTCTTTCATTTGCGGCTGTTTTGGCAAGCCAGGCGGATGCAAAACATATCATTACCGGTGTGAGTGAAACCGACTTTAGCGGCTATCCGGATTGCCGGGATGCTTTTATCAAATCTTTGAATGTATCTATTAATCTGGCAATGGACCAGCAGTTCGTGATTCATACCCCGCTGATGTGGCTGGATAAGGAAGAGACTTGGAAACTGGCAGATAAACTGAATGTTCTGGATTACGTCAGGGAGAAGACACTGACCTGCTATGAAGGAGTCAAAGGAGATGGCTGCGGAGAGTGCCCGGCATGCAAACTGCGAAGAAGAGGACTGGAGAAATATCTGGCATCACAAAAAGGAGCGGAAGGTTAATGGGGAAAGACTTCTTTGGGTTTCGGATTGTGGGAGATCTGCAAAAATTGGATCGGGATATCACAAAAGAAGAACTGAAATACCACCACAAACGCGTACTGGTCAGTAAGGAATTTACGTTTGATGCGGCCCATCATCTTCACTGTTATGAAGGGAAGTGTAAAAATCTTCACGGACACACGTATAAAGTCATATTTGGCATCAGCGGGTTTGTCAATGACATTGGTCTGGTGATCGACTTTGGGGATATTAAAAAGATCTGGAAAGAGGAAATTGAGATTTATCTGGATCACCGCTATGTCAATGAGACATTGCCCAAAATGAATACAACTGCTGAAAACATGGTCGTCTGGATATATGAAAAAATGACGGAGTCCCTGAAAAGCAGACAGGATCAATATGATGGAATTCGAGTTGAGTTTGTCCGTTTATATGAAACACCTACCAGTTATGCAGAGGCAAGACGGGAGTGGATGGAGATTGAGTAAGATACCTGTCATGGAAATATTCGGCCCGACCATTCAAGGAGAAGGAATGGTCATCGGCCAAAAAACGATGTTTGTCCGAACAGCCGGTTGTGACTATTCATGTTCGTGGTGTGATTCTGCTTTTACCTGGGATGGTTCTGGAAAAGATTCGATCAGGCAAATGGACGCAGAAGAGATTTGGCAGGAGCTTCAGTTGCTTGGGGGGGATGGGTTTTCTTTTGTTACGATCTCAGGCGGAAACCCTGCATTATTAAAAAATCTCAGCTATTTGATTGATCTTTTAAAAGAGAACGGGATACAAATTGGTCTGGAAACGCAAGGAAGCAAGTGGCAGGACTGGTTTTTGGACATCGATGAATTAACGATTTCTCCGAAGCCGCCAAGTTCCGGGATGGATACCAACTTCGATACATTGGATGAGATTATTGAAAAACTCCAGGAATCCTCAACAACGAACTGCAGTGTAAAGGTGGTCATTTTTGATGAACAGGATTTCGACTATGCCAAAAAGGTGCATCATACATATCCGGACATCCCCTTCTTTTTGCAGGTAGGGAATGATGATTATAAATCTGAGGATGATCAGCAGCTTGTCCCTTATTTATTGGGGAAATATGAATGGCTAGTCAATAAAGTGATAGCGGATCAAGAGTTAAGGAACGTGAAGGTTCTTCCGCAGCTTCATACCCTCGTTTGGGGAAACAAGCGTGGTGTATGATGTGGGCAGTAAATAATTTTTGCGCCGAACAGGGTTAAGCGTGCTTTTCAAGCTCGCCATACGGCTGTGCTTTGCATTCAGCATGACTTATATTTCCGGGGCTTTCACAAAAAGTCAGTAAAAACTGATTTTCTGTGAAAGCCCTATTTCGTTTACTTCAAAAAAAGGCATACAAAAAAATCGCCCTTTCTAGTAAAATGTAAGTTACCACACCAACATTTTAGAGAGGACGATTTTTTATGAGTAATCCGAAGATCACTACTAATGATTATAACACACAGATGACCCTTCCTCCAGAAGTAAAAGAAGAAGCTGCGGTTTCACAAATCCGCCCTGCTCCCAAGTTTAAGCCTTATAATAACCGCCAGAGCTTTGCCATTCTGGATGTGGAGGGACTGATCCCCGAACATCATGTTGCTCGTGTGGTGGATGAGATGATCGAATCCATTCCGGATGAGCAGCTTTTCGCCCATTATTCTGGTGGGGGACGCCCTCCCTTTCATCCCAAATTAATGCTCAAAGTCATTTTGTACGGTTATTCACAAAAAGTTTATTCTTGCTGTGAAATTGAAAAGCTGACACGAGAAAACCTTCCGGCGATATGGCTGGCTGCCGGACAAAAACCGGATTTCCGTACCATCAATGACTTCCGGGGCAACCGCATGAAACACCTGATGGATGAATTGTTCGAGACCATGATTCTCCGGCTGATTGATGACGGACACATTACACTGGAAAGTTACTTTTTGGATGGCACAAAGATTGAAGCCAATGCCAATAAGTATTCTTTCGTATGGAAAAAATCTACTATCGGTTTTGAAGAGAAATTGAAGGAGAAGATTAAAGAAACACTTCAGGAGATCCGGGAAATTGCGGAAGCTGAGGAGATGGAGCTTACGGGTCTATCGGTAGGGGAAGCGACTCCCGAACAGCTGGAATCAATCGCCGTCCAGCTCGAAAAGAAGGCGGATGCCTTGACGGATGAAATCGAAACTGCTGAAGAAGTACCTGTCCGCAAGGAACTTCATCAACGCCGGAGTGCGCTGAAAACCCGTAAAGGGATGCCGGTGAAGATGGCATCCCTTTGTAACTTTACGTGATTGCAGCAAAGGAAAATACTTGATTTATCGGGTGAAAATCCTTTTTTTAAAAATAAAACGTCAAAACATTTGCTATTTTTAAATACATCTGTTATTCTTAAAGAGAATTATTTTTGCTCTAATTCAGATTGAGAAGAAATTTTGATTTTCGTCTAAGGTTTTGAGCAAGGATAGTAATACAAGTGCGGTTCAACGCACCAGGAGGAAAAGATACATGGAAACAGGTACAGTTAAGTGGTTTAATGCAGAAAAAGGTTTTGGATTCATCGAGCGTGAAGCGGGAGAAGACGTATTCGTTCATTTCTCAGCCATCCAAGGTGAAGGCTTCAAATCTTTAGACGAAGGTCAAAATGTAACTTTTGATGTTGAGCAAGGACAGCGTGGTCCTCAAGCTACAAACGTTCAAAAAGTTTAATGATGGTAAAAGGCAGGCCCTGTGAGGGTCTGTTTTTTTTTGTAACCCCACCTTCCTTTTCGCTAAAAAAGAGATAGTTCTCCTGGCTTGGATCGGCTAGGAGAGCTACCTCTTCTGACTCGGTCGGTGCACTTTTTTACTTTTTATACTTGGGATGCCCGTTTTTTACAGCGGGTATCCTTTTTTCATCCTATATGCTGTATAGTAGTCTATTATAGGCATATCCATAAAGGTTTGTAAAGAAAAATGGAAATGGAGCCTCGTGGTCCTGTCAGTCATTGGCCTGCCGTTCATGCCGCAGCAGGTGTGATAAAGGATGCCTTTTATGGATATCGGCAGATATTAAGTTCCCCAAATTCTCTTCAAGACATGCAAAACCCGGCATGATGGAGGACTGGCAAGACCAAGAGTGAAGAAGATTGATTCAAGGGAGGGTGCGGATGAAAAAGAGATACCTCATAGGGGGGTTCATCGCTTTTCTGACTATTTTTCTGGGTGCTTGCAGCTCGGGCGATTCACAAGAACCACTATCCATGAATGAAAGTACACGACAAGATGAGTCTGCAAGTTCCAGCGAAATGGCCATGCTCGATCAGAAAAAAGAAGTCCCGGTTGAAGAGGAGAAAGACGCACAGGCCGAAATGGACGAACGGATGATTATACACCGTGCCAACTTGGACATCGGGGTGAAAAGCTTAGACACAGCCAGCCGGCAGATTGGAAAGAAGGTAGAGGAATACGGCGGTTACGTAGTTGAATCCAATGAATATCGGAATGAAAATGATCTGAGAAGCGGCACTCTGACTGTGAGAATTCCGGAAAAATATTTTCAGGCCTTTTTACAAGACGCAGAGAAAGAAGCTGCTGAGGTATTGAGCAGAAATGTTTCGGGACAGGACGTAACGGAAGAGTACGTAGATTTGGAGTCACGTTTAAAATCGAAACGGGCTGTGGAAGAAAGGCTTCTGGATTTTATGAAGGATGCGCAAAAGACAGAGGATCTGCTGAAAATTTCCGGTGACCTGGCAAAGGTTCAGGAGGAAATTGAAGTACTTGTAGGCAAGATGAAATATCTTGAACATCAAACCGCTTATTCGACGGTTCAACTGAATATGCAGGAAAGTAAAATAGTCGTTCCGGGTGTAGGAAGTAATGATCTTGATACGTGGGAGAAGACAAAAAAACAGATGGCAGTCAGCCTGAACTTTTTGCTGGCGGCAGCATCCGGATTGTTTGTTTTCCTTGTAGGAAATTTGCCTGTTATTCTGGTGGTGGCGCTCATTGGAGCGGGGATCTATTATATGGTGAATAGAAAGCGAAAGGCGCCCAAAAAATAATGTCAAAACATTGAAACTTTTATGGTAAAATATAGTGAGCATACAGCTTCAAAAGCAGGGTGAGCAGCGGCACTTCCTTATAGAGAGGGGGGTGACGCTGATGGTAACTCTATACGATGCCATCGTCTTGATGATTCTATGTTCAAGTCTCATCGTATCAGTGTTCGCCGTAGTTATCTCTTTATATAAAAAGAAATAACTCTCCCTTGCTTTTAGGACGAGCGAGGAGAGTTATTTCTTGGCTCGGGCCGCTCCACTTCATGCAGTGGAGCTGGTATGCCCGGGGATGCCAGTTGCAGCTGGCGTCCCTTTTTTACATTATGAAGATAACTTTATTATATTCATACCTTTTTCAAAAGTAAAGGAAACCATCGGATCATTCATAGCATTAGGGAGCTTAAAGTTATCATGTAAATCAAAGGACGTATGATTGATTCAAATATAAAATGAAAAAAGCAATCGTTAAAAAGGGGCAGCACGAAGGGGACTTTTCAAGCACATTTTTGTGCTTTTTATGAAAACCCGGCTTTTTTAAAAATGCCAACTTTCCTATATTACACATGGAGTCATTTATCAATGAACAGCGCCGCAAATTAAGTTACACTTGTGTATAGAGTTTGCAAAGGGGGACGCACAGTTGAACTCAATGAAACGGACGTTTGAAGAAAAATTGGAGAAGCATAAGCTGATTGCTGCGATCAAGGAACCAAAATGTATTGAACGCGCGATAAAATATAAAGAGAATATAGCGGCTGTTATTTTAATGACAGGAAATATTTTGCAGGTAAAGCAGTATGTGGGGGTGTTGCAGGATGCGGGTCTGCCTGTCATTCTCCATGTTGAGAAGATCGGCGGTCTGCAGCTGGATCCCCACGGGATTGGTTTTATCCGTGATTATGTTAAGCCGTTTGCCATCGTTACGACTAAGCCGGCAATTATTAAAAGGGCAAAAGCAGGAGGATTGTATGTCATTCAACGAATATTTCTCATAGACACGGAAGTGTATGAGCATCTGCTTGCAGGTTTGGAGCAGAGGCAAGCCGATATGATTGAAATCATGCCGAGCCGGGCCTGCGACTTTTTAAAAAAGCTGTCGGAGGTTTCGCCTGTTCCGGTGATTACCGGGGGACTGCTCTCGACATTGGATCATGCCCGGGAGGCTTTGGCACACGGGGCTGCTGCAGTCTCGACGTCCAATACGGAATTGTGGAAAGTGGATATGAATGATCTTTAATAAATCTTTACATTGGATTGATACGAATTCAATAATGAGCCTGTATATTTATGATTGAAAAGTAGATAGCAAACAGGCGCGATGAGAGAGGCCACAAATAACTGTTGGGAAAGACAGTCTATTTGTGGTCTCTTTATGTTGGAAAGGAGGGTTGAGCTAACGCGCCTTGAAGAAAATGGATACATACTCCAAATAAGAAAGAGGTCAAATCAATGAGGAAAACCCCCTTATTTCTGGCACTTATTCTATTTGTTTTTACCCTGCTCAGCGCATGCGGAAGCAATCCTGCGGGCTCGACTGACGATAACGGAGATTCGGACAGCGAATCCGGCGGAGAAACCATTGACCTGACATGGTACTATCCGGTGAATGTCGGTGGAGAGATTACTGAAGTGATTGACGGCTATGCCGAAGAATTCAACAAAGAAGGGATTGAAGTCAACGGCAAGAAAGTTACAGTTTCGCCTGTATACAGCGGAAACTATGATGAGTCGATGACGAAGGTTCAAACAGCAGTGAAAAATGGAAAATCCCCTGACATGGCTGTTCTTCTGTCAGTTGATTTGTTTCAGTTGAAAGATTCCATTATCCCATTGGATGACATGGTCGAAAAAGATCCGGAAGCGCAAAAAATGATGGATGATTTTTTCCCGGGATTTATGGAGAACTCTCAAGCGGAAGGAAAGACATGGTCTGTGCCGTTCCAGCGCAGCACAGTTTTGCTCTATTACAACAAGGACCTGTTTAAAGAAGCCGGACTGGACCCTGAAAAAGCTCCTGAAACCTGGGAGGAGGTCACTGAATACAGCAAGAAACTGACAAAAGACGGACAGTGGGGAATTGAATTGCCTGCCACGATCAGCGGATATTGGATTTATCAGGCTCTGGCTCTTCAGGCAGGTGACAAAAACCTGATGAGCGATGACGGAAAAGAAGTGTATTTCAACTCTGATGCAGCCAAGGAAGCTCTTCATTTCTGGGTGGATTTGGCAAAAACCCACAAAGTTATGCCGGAAGGCGTATTGGATTGGAATACGGTCCCGACTGATTTCATTGAAGGCAAGACGGCTATGATGCTGACAACCACCGGTAACTTGACGAATGTAAAAAATAATGCAGATTTTGAATTTGGTGTGGCCTACTTGCCGGCGAATGAACGACTGGCCACGCCGACGGGCGGAGGGAACTTCTATATCTTTAAAGATATTTCAGAAGAAAGACAGCTCGCTTCCATGGAGTTCATCAAATGGATTACAGATCCTGAACGTGCAGCCCAATGGAGCATTGATACAGGCTATATTGCCACTCGTCAATCAAGCTATGAAACCGAAGCGCTGAAAGAATATACAGATTCATTCCCTCAGGCGCTGACCGCTATGGAGCAACTGGAATATGCACATAAAGAAATCTCTGTTTATGAACAAGGCAAGGTTCTCAAAATTTTATCTGATGCGATTCAAGCCGCTATTAACGGTGCGGATGTCGACCAGACGCTGGATGAAGCGCAAAAGCAGGCGGAAGTCCTGTTGGAACCTTACAAATAATGAATATGTGATGGGGTGAAGGAATTGAGAAAAAGCAATTACTGGAAAGAAAACACGACAGCCTGGCTTTTTCTCCTTCCGTCCCTCATTTTCCTTGTCATGTTCACGTTGTATCCGATGATTAAAACGCTGATCATGAGTTTTTTTCAGTCGGATCTTTCAACAGAGGACCCGGTGTATATCGGAGCTCAAAATTTTATGATGATGTGGGAAGATGAGGTATTTCGGAAGGCTTTTATCAATAATTTGTGGTTTGCGGCCGGAACGGTCCCAACAAGTGTGTTCATTGGCTTGGGGCTGGCCATGCTCGTGAACCGGGCAATCAAGGGGAGCGGACTGGCAAGAACTTTCTTCTTTTACCCGGTGGTCATTCCAATGGTGACCGCAGCATTTATCTGGCTGTTCTTCTATACTCCGGAATACGGGATGATCAACAATATGTTGAAGTTTTTCGGTGCCGGAGAATTGAATTTGCTCGGTAATTCCTCAACCGCCCTGATGGCCATCATTGTGATGGTTATATGGAAAGAAGCAGGTTTCTTTATGGTCTTTTATTTGGCTGCCCTGCAGAATATTCCCAAAGAACTGCTGGAAGCTTCTTATATGGACGGTGCATCTAAGTGGGTTCAATTTAGAAAAATTGTATTTCCGCTGCTCATGCCGACAACCTTATTTTCTTTTGTGATTGCAACAACGAATGCCTTTAAAACCGTTGACCAGCTGGTTGTTATGACGCAGGGCGGACCGAACAATGCCAGCAATCTGCTTCTCTATTATATTTACGAGAGCACTTTTCGTTTCATGGATTACGGGAAATCGGCAACCGCGACGGTCGTATGTTTGATCCTGATGGTGCTGATAGCTGCGGTTCAGTTCTTCGGATCAGACCGGAAAATTCATTACAGTTAAGGTGGTTTACGTTGAATCGTCTGATTAATCTATCGACCTATGTATTGGCTTTGCTTTGGGGCCTCCCGCTGTTCGGGATCATTTATATGGCCTTTAAAGATACAAAAGCCGAAAACTATCAATTGACATTTGATAATTTTGTTCAAGCCTGGAATACCGCCCCTTTCGGCCAATATTTTATCAATACGCTAATCATTGTCATTGTGATTTTGGCTGTCCAGCTGGTGACCATCACACTTGCTGCCTATGCGTTTGCACGGATGAATTTTATCGGGCAGGGAATTGTGTTTCTGTTGTATCTCGTACAGATTATGATTCCGATTGAACTGCTCATTTATCCCAACTCAAATACAATTGCCCAGTTGGGGATTTACGATACAAAATGGGCAATTATGGTTCCCTATTTTATTTCTGCCTTTGGAATTTTTCTGCTGAGACAGACGTTTAAAGGTGTTCCCTTTGAACTGGAAGAGGCTGCAAAGATGGAAGGGGCCAATAAGCTGCAAATGATTTGGCATATTTATGTCCCATTGGCCAAACCAACGTATATCGCTTTTGGGCTTATCTCTGTCTGCCATCAATGGAGCAATTTTTTATGGCCGCTGATCATTACGGACTCAGACCAGAACCGTCCGTTGACAGTGGGGCTCTCCATGTTTGCCAAGGCATCGGATTCGGGTGCCCAGTGGGGAGTGGTCGGTGCTGCTACCTTGTTTGTTGCTATGCCGCTTTTGATGGCTTTCTTTATTTTTCAAAAGCAGTTCATTTCAAGTTTCATGCACTCAGGCATCAAATAAGCAGAAAGGATGAACGACAATGTCTTACGCCATTTCAACCTATACATTATTTTCGCTGCCTGCTGCAGCAGCCGTTGAGACCTTGATTCATAAAGGTTGGAAATCGATCGAAATCATGGGGGAAGGCGAGCACCACGGCAGGCCTTTGCTGGAGATGAGCAGGAAGGAGCTGGAGAAGATCGCGAAACTGGCAAAAGACCATGGCGTGTCCCTGGGCTTTCATATGCCGATTGACGGCTGCAACCCTTCTTCCCCGGACCAGAAGACAAAAAGGATTGTAAACAAAGCTCTGCTCGCAGCGAAAGTACTGGATGTCGATTATGTACTGTTTCATCTTGGTAACTGCTCGTTTATGAATGAGGGGATTAAGACAGCAGCTGAATTTTTCAAAAACCTGCTGAAAGAACTGCCTGAACCCATGAAACTTGTGATAGAAAATGTTCCTTTTGCGGAAGGAGCAGTGGGTGTTACCATGGATCAGCTCATCTCTGTTATCGAGCGGGTGAATGACACGCGGATGGGGATCATGCTCGATACGGGACACTGCTATATGAATAAAGGGGTAGGATTTTTCAACGAGTGCGAAAAAGCTTTTCCTTATTTATTCGGACTTCATATCAATGATAACCACGGTCTGCAGGATGAACATTTGCAGATTGGCGAAGGAACTATTCCGTTTATGCCTTTGCTTTACGCGCTGCGCGGCAAGCAGCTGGTATATGTATTTGAAACAAATACCGTACAGCGGGCTCAAAATTCGAAGGAATTTGTGGAAAACAGCTGGAGGATGAATCATGTCAAAGATCCAATTGCGCAACGTATATAAGAAATACGATGGCAGCGATGAATATTCTGTCAAAAATTTTAATATGGATATTGAGGAAAAGGAATTTATCGTCCTGGTCGGCCCCTCAGGCTGCGGAAAATCTACTTCCTTAAGGATGATTACAGGACTCGAAGACATTTCAGAAGGGGATCTATTCATTGATGGTCAGAGAGCCAATGATGTGGAACCGAAAAAAAGAGGAATTTCTATGGTTTTTCAAAACTATGCGCTCTATCCGCACATGAATGTCTTTGAAAATATGGCCTTCGGGCTCCGCCGCCAAAAAGTGCCGAAAGCCGAGGTCAAAAGAAAAGTGGAAGAGGCAGCAGAAACCCTCGGTTTAACCAATTTATTAAAAAGAAAACCAAAGGAACTCTCCGGTGGACAGAGGCAGCGGGTGGCCCTGGGAAGAGCCATTGTGAGGAATTCCAGTATTTTTCTCATGGATGAGCCGCTTTCGAACCTGGATGCAAAATTGCGCGTTCATATGAGGACAGAGATCATCAGGCTCCACCGCCAGCTGGGGACAACAACCATTTATGTGACGCATGACCAAACGGAAGCCATGACGATGGCAACAAGAATCGTCATTATGAAAGACGGTGAAGTTCAGCAGATCGGCACCCCTGCGGAAGTATATGAAACGCCTGAAAATATCTTTGTCGCCAGCTTTATCGGCATGCCGGGAATGAATTTTCTGGAGGGGCAGGTGGAAGGAAACCGGTTTGCCTTTGGACCCGGGAAAGCTTTCCAGATTTTTTCAATGAGCCAGCAGAGACTTGTGAAGGAAAACGGCAGCAAACCGGTCATCTTGGGAATCAGGCCGGAAGATCTGACGATATCCGCCCAGGAAACAAGCATGAGAGGTGAAGTGGAACTGATTGAAAGAAACGGAGCGGATATGATCGTTCATACCTGTGTGGCCAACCAGCCGATCATCATCAGGTGCAAGGCCAACAATGATTTGAGGATCGGGGACAAAGTCCATCTGGAAATGGATGAATCATCCATCCATCTGTTTGATAAACAAACAAAGAAACGGCTGCGGAATGATCACGTATATACCGAAACTTTACTTACTTCTTCATGACACAGGGGGACCAACGATGAATATAGAAGACTTTGAAGCATACTGCTTTGACTTGGACGGGACGATCTATTTAGGCGATGAATTGCTGCCGGGAGCCAAAGAAATCCTGAACACATTAAGGAAAAAGGGAAAAAGGATATTGTTCATTACGAATTCACCAACAAGGACAAGGGCAGAATGCCAAAAAAAGCTGGAGGATTTTGGCATTGAAGTGTGCCGGGAGGAGATCTTGACAGGTCCTTATATTGCTGCTCTGTATTTTGCCGAAACTTTTCCGGATGCAGTCGTCTATGTGGTCGGTGAGGCAGCCATCCATACAGAATTTGAGCACATGTCGATCCGCATGACCGATGACCCGCTGAAGGCAACACATGTCATGGTCGGGCTTGACCGCTCCTTTACATATGCAAAATTGCAGCGGGCTATGGATGCTGTCAGAAATGGTGCGAAGATCATCGTTACCAATCCGGATCCGGTCTGTCCTGTTCCCGGGGGACTGATCCCCGATACCTATGCCATTGCCCGTGCTATTGAAGTGGCTTCCGGGCAGTCGATCTACGAAGTAACAGGAAAACCGTCTGTTTTTTATGGCAATCGCATTTTACAAACCTTACATGTTGAAAAGGAGGGCTGCCTGATTATCGGCGACCGTCTGGAAACGGATATTTTAATGGGAAAATTTAACGAAATTCAGACTTGTCTGGTGTTGACAGGAATAGCAAGACCTGAAGATGTAGACCGAAAAAAGATTTATCCGGATTTTATCGTGGAAGATCTTCATTCTTTGTTTGCGGATATGGCCTATGCATAGGAAAAAGGGGCTGTCTAAATAGCCCCTAAAATAAATCAGGAGGAGAAAACCGAATCGTTTTTCTCCTCCTGATTTTGCATTTGTGGGCTTTTTTCCTAAAAGCAGCTGGCGGATGCCCGCCACTTTC